>CAZKQY010000115.1:0-3059 GCA_964555005.1 uncultured Syntrophotalea sp.
GCTGTTGCCGTCCCCGACCCAATTTAATAGAAAACACGCTATACGTACCACCACAGGGCAAAAGACGGCTCCATGGCTTTTGTCCGCCTCCGCCAACAAGGTGGTTCCCGAAGGAATGCCCCCGCATTCCGGACGTTTGCAAGGCTCTCTGGGAAAGAGCATCTCTCCTAACAACCCCCATGCTTATCATGGGGGTTGTTGTTTACCGAGACCCATTACCAATTGGTACTTTCGTTCCAACAAATGATCATACTTCAACAACAAACCCTGTTTCGTAAGATCCCGACCTAAGATTTCCCTTCACCGCGACGCTAATCTCCGGTTAGAATAAATAACTCTTACCTTCCTGGCCATTTGGACCAAGCACATCAGGAGAATTCTTATAATGATAGAAAAAAACGTCGTCACCAATTTTTGCGGCCAAATATCCGAGCCCGTAATCGATGCCAGCAGTTATATCCACCCCTTAGCTGCCGTAATCGGGAATGTTATTTTAGGCAAGAACATCATGGTCTCCCCCACCGCAGTAGTGCGAGGCGACGAAGGACAACCACTATTTGTCGGCGATAACTCCAATATTCAAGACGGTGTAATCATTCACGCTCTTGAAACGGAGATGAACGGCACGCCAGTGACCAAGCACCTCTATGAGGTCGCTGGCCAAAACTATGGCGTCTATATTGGTTGCCGCGTCTCTCTGGCGCATCAGGTTCAAATTCACGGACCGGCGGTCGTTCTGGATGAAACCTTTGTCGGCATGAAAACGTTGGTGTTCAAATCTTTTATCGATAAAAATTGCGTTATCGAACCGGGCGCGATCATCATGGGAGTCACCATAGCCGAAGGTCGTTATGTTCCGGCCGGCTCGATCATTCGCACCCAAAAACAAGCCGATGAACTTCCTGAAATTACTAGCGACTACCCCTTGAAGGACATGAACAAAGCGGTAGTGCATGTCAACACCGCTCTGGCCAAAGGGTATCTGGCGGCCCAAGAAGTCTAGCCAACAATAACGCTTATTTCGACCGCAGGCCACAGGGGCGTAACCGTCTTTGGCCTGCGGTTGCAACAACCTGTTGATTAAAACTGCGGGAAAGATATCATGCACACAAACAATGAACGACGCGAGTTCCCCATTCTGCAATACCGACAGGGACAGATCAATGAAGTGTTGGACGTAGTGGTTGCAGAATACAGTTTGGCGATTCAGGTCAACGGCAAGGACTTCGTTATACTACTCTGCACCCCCCGCTCTCTGGAGAACCTGGTTGCCGGATTCCTCTTTTCCGAAGGGATCATTCAAAGCCGCAGCGACCTGCAGGAATTGACCATCGATGAGACTCAGGGTCAGGCCCGGGTGACCCTGCGCAATAAAAATACCTCATGTCTAAACAGCCAAAAGCTGCAGACTCGCAAAACGGTCCCTACTGCCGGCGGCAAAGGGCATTCTGCCCTTGACGCTACCAATCTCGAGGCCTTGGCCGGACATTGTGGCAATTCATTTTCCATTCAGGCAGCCAAGGTGCTGGAACTTATGGACCACTTCAGCCGCAAATCCCAACTGTTTTTCGACACCGGCGGAGTGCACAGCTGCGCACTATCCGACGGCAACGAAATACTGCTCTTTGAAGATGATATTGGCCGCCACAACGCTCTGGATAAAATATTGGGCCATGCCATGATGCACGACATGCCACTGCACGACAAGGTCGTGCTTACCAGCGGCAGGATTTCGACGGAAATCATTGCCAAGGTAGCCCGACGGGGCATTCCGGCCATTATTTCCCGTTCGGCACCGACCAGTGCCGCCATCGAACAAGCCCGATCTCTGGGAATGACCCTGATCGGATTCGCCCGCGGCAGCAAGTTCAACGTTTACACCAATTTTTCCTGCCTGGCACGGGACTGACTCTCCGCCAAGCGGTGAAGGTATGTATCAAGCGGAGAAATTATGGACAAGGAATTCGGCAGCGCGGTCATCCTGGCCGGCGGCAAAAGCCGCCGCATGGGATTTGACAAACAGTTCTTGCAGATTAAGAATAATTATCTGCTCTGCCACCATGGCGAGCAACTGGCAAAACTATTTGAGCAGATCATCGTGGTGACCAACACCCCCGAGCTCTATCGGGACACCCCCTTTGTCCTGGTCAGCGACGAACTGCGCGGCAAAGGTCCCCTCGGCGGGATTCATATCGGCCTGAAGACCGCACGTTCTCGCCAAGTCTACTTTCTGGCCTGCGACATGCCCAACATCCATCTTGACTATATCCGCTTCATGCAGCAGCGTTTGCAGGACAACATGGCCAGCGCCTGCATCACCCGCTTCGGTGACTGGATCGAGCCTTTCAATGCTTTTTATGCCCGTGATTTGCTGGCGGACATCGAAGAATATATCGGCCGCGACCAGCGTTCCCTGTTTCAATTTCTAAAAAATCAAAACACCCACTACATCAGCGAAGCGGAGGCCAGGCGTTTTAGCCCCAACTGGGAAATGTTTCTTAACCTCAACACCCGCGAAGAATTTGAAACTTGGCGCAGCGGTAGTCTCGAGCTGGGATTTAACCCGCCCCAGGTCGTCGAGTCCCGCTGAACAAAGAACGTCCAACTGCGGTTTTTAGCACGAATCCGCTAGCAGGCAATCATCCGCTTCGCAAAAATCTTGCGCAAGACATGAGCGACAGGTATTGTCCCCTGAGCACCTTGTTGAACTCATCCAAGCACCCTTCTCTTCATTTACAGGCAGACTTTTGAACCAACCGGATATTATCGTTATTGGCGGCGGCACCGCCGGCCTTATGGCTGCAGGCAAAGCCGCACAAGCCGGCGCTCGCACCCTGCTGTTGGAAAAAATGCCCCTGCCCGGGCGCAAACTTGGCATTACCGGCAAAGGACGCTGCAATCTTACCAACAGTGCTGAAATGCGTGAATTCATCACCCACTTCGGTCCCTCGGGACGCTTTCTGCGGCAAGCCTTCGCCCGATTTTTCAATACCGACTTAATGGATTTTTTCGAAGATCTCGGCCTGAAGCTGGTTACCGAGCGGGGCGGCCGCGTGTTT
>CAZKQY010000116.1:0-5325 GCA_964555005.1 uncultured Syntrophotalea sp.
CTCTCGCTCCTCGCTAATGGAAAGATACGTACTCTCCATTATGGCGCTTTGACGCCGAATTAGGTAGCGGGGGGAGACCATCTCATCAACAGTCTCCTAACATCCGCTATAATTTCCTGATTATCTACAACCCTTGGGTTATTCACAGGTTAGAGATAATATCCTGAAAATAGATATAGCAACGGGGACGTTTTCAACTAGTTCACAACCTGAAAACACCCCCGTTTTTAACAGTATCGATGCCGCACGCAAGGAAAGTATAAAAAAACGTAACATTTCGGATGCAATGAACACTAACTATCGTTTATTTTTGATTCTTCAGCAAATCACGTATTTCTGTTAGCAACACTTCTTGAGCAGGTGGGGCTGGAGGAGCCTTTGGAGCTTCTTCCTCTTTTTTCTTAAGGGAGTTAATTGCTTTAACCGCTATAAATATGGCGAACGCGATAATGGTAAAATCAACAACCGCCTGAATGAATTTTCCATAACTGATAACCACAGCTGGAAGATCGCCAACAGCTTCCTTAACAGTAAATGCCAACTTAGTGAAATCGACTCCACCCAACAGCGCCCCTATTGGAGGCATAATCACATCACCGACAAATGAGGAAATAATTTTCCCAAATGCAACACCGATAATGATACCTACTGCCATGTCAATCACATTACCTTTTACAGCAAAATCTTTAAATTCCTTCATCATACCCATGATCATCCTCCTGTAAAATAGTTAGAAACCTGAATATTTTACCTGCTATGATACCCTGTGTCCATCCGGAAACTATGGATAGACACAGTGCGTTTTTCATATAGGGAAAAGGGACGCTTAAAAATGAAAACTAATTAACATTTCAGCATATCCAATAAAGGAATTCAAGGGCGGAAATTAATCTGAAGCAAGGCCTGTGAAAAATGGAAGGTGGCCTTTCAGCCGTTACAGGAATATAAATTAAGCAGGGAGGCATCAATGCTTACATTGTTCATCAATATCTATCTCAAAATCTTTATGATCTTTACCCCGTTTTTTGTCATCTCGGCCTTCGTCTCTCTCACCAGGGGAGAAACCCAAACCGAGCGACAAAAAATTGCCATCAAGGTAACCGTAGCGGTGGTTTTGACCTGCTTTGCCTTGTTTCTGTTCGGCAACTATATCTTTGCCCTGTTCGGCATCACCCTTGACGCATTCCGCATCGGCGCCGGGGCGGTCCTGTTTCTTTCAGCCGTTGCCATGATCCAAGGGAAGGCAACCTATGCCCCTCAAGATTCCAAGGAGGAGGTGGCCGTCGTTCCCCTGGCGATCCCGATCACTGTCGGTCCCGGGACCATCGGCGCCCTACTGGTCATGGGTGCAGCCCTCAAAACCGTGCCCGACAAGATCACCGCCAGCTTGGCTCTGCTAGCCGCCATTCTCACAGTCGGCGGATTGCTGTTTGCCGCCGGACGGCTTGAGAAATTCCTCGGCCAACAGGGCTTGACCATCCTCACCAAATTAACCGGTCTATTCGTCTCGGCTATCGCCGCCCAGATTTTCTTCACAGGGCTAAAGAACTTTCTGGCTTAATAGCAGACCGAAAACCAGGACACGCCTGCAAACACCGCAGCCAACGATCAGTCACCCTCACCCATAATGAAATTAGATTTTGCCCAATAATCGGACAAAATCCTCAGGCATACCGGTGTCAAAAACCATGGGCCTTTTATTAAAAGGATGAATAAAGGAAATAGAGCGTGCATGCAGGGCCAGGCGCCTGAATCGTCCGTCGCCGGTACCGTATTTTCTGTCCCCGACGATGGGATGGCCCTGTTCGGCAAAATGCACTCGAATCTGGTGCTTGCGCCCGGTCAAAAGCTGGATTTCCAGCAGACTGAGCCCTTTGGACTCTTTCACCACCTTGTAGACCGTATGGGAAAGCTTGCCCTTGGCCGGATCATTGGTCGAATAAACCCGTTGCGCGGCATTCTCGGCCAAGCCGGTGGAGATCGTCCCCTCTTTGGAGGTTAGTATTCCGTGAACAATGGCCAGGTAGTGTTTCTCTGTTTGGGGCCAATGCTCCTGCAAAAACTTCTTGGCCTGTTCACTTTTGGCAAACAACAATATCCCCGAGGTATCCTGGTCCAGGCGATGGACCACATAGACCCTGTTGCGCGATTTCGGGTTGCCCTTACGCACGTAGTCGTTAAGCAGATAGTGAGCCGTTCGTGTCTTGTCCCGGTCGGTACCGATGGTCAGCAATCCGGCCGGCTTATCCACCACGATAATATCTTTGTCTTCATGCAGGATAGTTAAACCTCCCACTTGATGCTTTCTGGCAGTCCGATTGCCCGTATGCGGTTGCTTCACGGTGCTCCCTTCTTCCTCGACTTGTGGCTACAAGCCAGGGGAAATATGTTTAGTCCGGACCCCTAAAAAATGAATGAATGTATTCGAGTTGGTTCAGCAAGCAACAAACGATTTTTAACGGTGATATCGGCAGGAATGGTTTGGGTGGTAACGTGGTAACCGGCAGCGCGCAAACGGGCCACGCGGGTGGCGTCGACGGCCAAGGCACCATCCATCCAGCCCTGCAAACCACCGTTGTCCGACCTCGCTAGATCATGGCAACAGGGCAGCACTGCCACTCTGGCTCTCGCCGCCAAAGCCGACTCAAGCACCAGATCGGTCAGAGAACCGCAGGCATGGGCAGAGACCAGCAAATCCTCCGAAGTGAAAATCATATTCTCGATGCTTTCTTGTATAAACTCAACCTGCCCCTTCAAACGGGGCCAGTCTTCCTGCAGTGCTGCCGCCAGGGTCGCCGCGCTGTCGGGTATCCGCCGATCAACCACCAGGGCCTGCGGCGAACTTTGGTCGAGCAATAGCAGAATCTGACCCAGCAATCCATGCCCGCAAGCCAAGTCAACAACTCGTCCGCCACGAAACCGGCGTCGCACCCGGCGGGCCATTTCCCAGGCCTCAAACAGTTCCTTGCGGGGCAGACACCCGGCCCGACAGACCGCGCGAGCGATACGGTGGAACAGAGTCTCTTCTGCAAACAGATGAAAATGGCGATAATTGAGACGATTGCGGGAGGATCGGTCCATTGTGCTGCCCTGTATGGGAAAGTGTAAACTTTTTTGAAAACAGACGATCACTCAGGGTACTTGCAAATTACCAAGGAGAACAGCTAAATCGAATCACAGATGTCCTTGATGCGTGAATTATAAACAGAAATTGATTGCCAGCAACAGCCCTAAGGTGTTATATCTTGCTGTTCCGTGAACCGCAGGGATCACCCCTGTGGTTTTTTATTTGTCTCAACAGAAAGTATTGCATCCATGATCAGCGCCAACAACGTGGCTCTCGCCTACGGCAAGAGGGTCATTTTCAAAGACGTCAACATCAAGTTCATTCCCGGCAACTGCTACGGACTTATCGGGGCCAACGGGTCGGGAAAATCAACTTTTCTAAAGATTCTTGCCGGTGAAATCGACTCGGACAAGGGCAGTGTCGCGGTCGGCTCCGGTGAGCGAATTGGCATGCTGCGCCAGGACCATTTCGCATTTGATGAAGAGACCGTCTTTAACACCGTTATGATGGGTCACCAGCGACTCTTCAAGGTAATGGCAGAGCGGGAAGCGATCTACTCCAAAGCCGAGTTCAGCGAAGAAGACGGCATTCGCTCCGGGGAACTGGAAGCCGAGTTTGCCGAGATTAACGGCTACGAGGCCGAGTCGGAAGCCGCAGTCCTGCTTAACGGTCTCGGCATCGGCGAAGATCTGCGTCAAAAAAAGATGAAGGAACTTGAAGGGGGTGAAAAGGTCCGCGTGCTGCTGGCCCAGGCCCTGTTCGGCAATCCGGACATCCTGCTCCTCGATGAGCCGACCAACCACCTCGACCTTAAATCGATCAACTGGCTGGAGGACTTTCTCTCCCGGTTCCAGAATACAGTCATTGTCGTATCCCATGACCGCCATTTTCTTAATCAGGTCTGCACCCATGTGGCCGATATTGACTTCGGCAAGATTACTGTCTATGTAGGCAATTACGACTTCTGGTACGAGGCCAGCCAGATGGTGCTGAAGCAGAAGCAGGAAGAAAACCGCAAGACCACCGATAAAGCCAACGACCTCAAGGCATTCATTCAGCGCTTCAGCTCCAACGCCTCCAAGGCCAAGCAGGCAACTTCGCGCAAGAGACTCCTTGAAAAACTGACCATCGAAGACATGCCCGTCTCCTCCCGCAAATACCCCTTTGTGGTATTTCAACCGGAGCGTCCCTGCGGCGATATCATTCTAGAAATCAAGGATCTGTGCAAAACCGTCGACGGCGTCAAGGTGCTTGATAATTTCAGCCTGACCGTCAACAAGGGGGACAAGATCGCCTTTGTCGGCGGAGACAGCCAGACCAAGACCACCCTGTTTCAAATTCTGGAGGGAGAGATTGAGCCCGACAGTGGCAGTTTTCGCTTCGGTATCACCATCACCCCGGCCTATTTTCCCAAAGAGAACCGTCGCTACTTTGAAAATGACTTGAACCTCATCGAGTGGCTGCGTCAATTCGCTCCTCCTACGGAAGGTGAAAATTTTGCCCGGGGTTTCCTCGGCCGTATGCTCTTCTCCGGCGACGAGGCAACCAAGCAGTCCAGCGTCCTCTCCGGCGGCGAAAAGGTCCGCTGCATGCTCGCTAAAATGATGCTCACCGCTGCCAATGTGCTGGTATTCGATGAACCGACCAATCACCTCGATCTTGAATCGATCACCGCCCTCAACGAAGGGCTGATCCAATACACGGAGGTGATTCTGTTCGCCACTCACGACCATAAATTTTTGTCGACGGTAGCTAATCGCATCGTTGAATTCACACCAGCGGGCTTTATTGAGCGGTCCATGACCTTTGACGAATACCTCGAAAGCGCGGATGTTGCAAAAATCAGAAAAGAACACTTTCAAGGGGAAGCCTGCCTGGCCCTGTAAAGGGTCAGCCAACAGCGCCTGCTAAACTGAACCTGTGTCCTGCTCGTGGAAGGAACCTCCATGGCCTTACCCTGGAAGATAATCGATCGTTTCATCACCGAAAATGAGGGGATTCTTGAACTGCGTCAGCGCGGCAAGGGGGATTATCTCATCACCGTCGGTTCCCAGGTGTTGATGAACAGCAAGGCGCAACGCTCCGAAATCGCCCTCGGCGAACTCGGCTGCAAGGGCTTGCTGAATCATCAGAAGCCGAAAGTTCTGGTTGGGGGCCTGGGCATGGCGATCACTCTGCGAGCGGTACTCGACGCGCTGCCGGTGACTGCCCAAGTCGTAGTGGCTGAGCTTAATCCCAAGATACACGAGTGGTGTCTC
>CAZKQY010000117.1:0-5091 GCA_964555005.1 uncultured Syntrophotalea sp.
GCCTCCCAGGGGGAGCTGGCGCAGACCCCGTGGAGTGTTTCACGGATCAGCGGAAAGAGCGGCCACAGGGCAAAGGCTTTCAGAGCCAGCAGGATCTTGGCGCCGCTGCGCTTTTGCACCTGATCGAGGATCGCCAGGTTGTGGCGCAGCCGGCCGAGGTCGATGACGTAGGCCGGGGAGGGAGCGAGCTCAAGAATTTTCGGGATGTCGATACCGGTCACAATTGCCTCTGAAAGATACTTTCAGCCAGGAGCGAAAAAATCAAAATCGCCTCACGCCCGCTCCTTTCAGTCGCTCAAGCCGCAAAGGCGCCAAGAAAAGCTGTGTTGCCTTCCTTTGCGGTCTTTGCGGTTTTAGTGAGCAAAGCGAACGAGCGTGAGGATGATTACATTATTTTACACCCTTTGAAGGTTAAAGTTCCGGCCAGTCGCCGCCATCGATAACCTGGGTCTGCAGACCCATAGTCGCGAGGGTCTCGAGAAACAGCTCGGGATCGAATTGTTCCATGTTGAAGACCCCTTCGCCGCGCCACTTGCCCGTCAGCATCATCATCGCGCCGACCGCGGCCGGCACGCCGGTGGTGTAGCTGATAGCCTGGGAATTGACTTCCTCGTAGCAGGCTTCATGGTCGCAGATGTTGTAGATGTAGACCTGTTTGCGTTTTCCGTCCTTGATACCGCGGGCGATGACGCCGATGCAGGTGCGGCCCTTGGTCAAGGCTCCGAGGCTGCCGGGATCGGGCAAAACCGCCTTGAGAAACTGCAATGGGACGATCTTCTGCCCCTGGTATTCGACCTCGTCGATGCGGGTCATGCCGATGTTCTGCAATACCTCCAGGTGCTTGAGGTAGTTGTCGGAGAAGGTCATCCAGAACTGGGCCTTCTTGATGGTCGGGATGTGCTTGACCAGCGATTCCATCTCCTCGTGGTACATGCGGTAGATGTTCATCGGCCCGATGCCCTCGGGGAAATCGAAGCTGTGTTTGGTGCTCAGCGGCGGTGTTTCGACCCACTCACCCTCATGCCAGTGACGGCAGGGGGCGGTCACCTCGCGGATGTTGATCTCCGGGTTGAAATTGGTGGCAAAGGGCTGACCGTGGTCACCGGCGTTGGCGTCGATGATGTCGAGTTCGTGGATCTCGTCGAGGTACTTCTTGGCCGCCAGGGCGGTATAGACGTTGGTCACGCCGGGGTCGAAACCGCTGCCGAGCAGAGCCATCAGGCCCTGCTCCTTGAAACGCTCGTGATAGGCCCACTGCCAGCTGTATTCGAATTTGGCGGTGTCGAGGGGCTCGTAGTTGGCGGTGTCCAGGTAGTCGACCCCCGTCTCCAGACAGGCATCCATGATGGTCAGGTCCTGGTAGGGCAGGGCCACGTTGAGCACCAGTTGAGGCTGCTCCTGTTTGATCAGGGCCACCAGTTCGGGAACATTATCCGCATCGACCCGGGCGGTCTTGATGGGAAAGTGGGGGATCTCTGCGGCAATGGCGTCGCACTTGGATTTGGTCCGGGACGCCAGGGTGATGCCGGTAAAGACTTCTTTGGCCTGGGCACATTTGTGGACTACCACCCGGCCGACGCCACCTGCACCGATAATCAGCACTTTGCTCATGGTTTTGTTCCTCTTCGAAATATTGGCTGAAAGGTTATCCCTGTGGTGTTTTGCCCCCAACGGCAATGGTTGCCGAAGGAGCAAACAGCATGTTATTTACTTTTGTATTCAAAGATGGGCGGAGTGACCACCCACAAAATTTTTGCCACCCCACTGCCGATGTTTCTAACGGCATGGCGCTGGTCCGATGGAAAAAAAAAGCACTCATGCTTTTTTACCATATAGACCTTATCATCCAAAGTCAGTTCAATGCGGCCGCTGAGTAAAAAACCGAACTCTTCGCCTTCATGAAGGGGCTGCTCTTCCATGGCTTCGCCGGCTTGCAGGGTGACCAAGGCCGGGTCCATGGTGCGATTCTGTGCCCCCGGGACCAGCAGCTCGACGCGAATGCCGTACTCTTCAGTGGCGATTACCGTCGATTCCTTGCCAAAGACCACTTGGTTTTCGTGGGGCTCAGCAAAGAATTCGGATATCGATACCCCAAAAACATCCAGGATGTCTCGCAGGGTACTGATCGCCGGAGAAGTGGCGTCGTTCTCCAGTTGCGAGATATAGCCTTTGGTCAGATCGGCGCGGCTGGCCAGCTCCTCCTGGGTCAGGGAATCGGCCTTGCGCAATTTTTTCAGTCTTTGTCCGATCTTCACAATAATCTCCAGCCTTTTCCCGGCTTATCCCCCCGGGCCGTGTTTACCATTGCTAAACAGTCTGTTTAGTAACATTTGTGTCGGGATTGCTATATACTCTTCAAAGAACAGGGCTGTCAATAAAAAAATCGGCTAAAAAAACCTCCATAAACAGATCGAACCTAACAAAATAAATTTATCTTTCAAGGGAAAAAACTGGCTCTTCTTGACACCGGTCGAATAATTATATTTACTTGCCTGCAGCAGACATCTCAACTAGTTGTTTTCAGCAGCCTTTTAGGAAAGGATTCGTACATTATGATATCCATTGAAAAAATCGGTTTCATCGGTGGAGGCAACATGGGGGAAGCCCTGATCAAGGGGTTGATCAAGGGAGCTTTTCCGGCTGCCGATATTCTGGTTGCCGAACCTGTCGAAGGCCGCCGGTTACAGTTGGCCGAGTCCTACGGTATCGATGCCAGGGCTGAGGTTGCCGAAGTGGTGGCCGCCAGCGAAGTTGTGGTGTTGGCGATCAAGCCGCAGATCGTACCGTTGGTGATGCCTGAAATCGCCAAAGCCCTGGACCAGAGCAAACTCTTGATCTCTATTGCTGCCGGGGTAACCAGCCAGACGTTGGAGGGTTACCTCAGTGGTTCTCCCAGGGTTATTCGGGTGATGCCTAACACTCCGGCTTTGGTTGGGGCTGGAGCCACGGCGATCTGCCGTGGTAGTCATGCCGGTGACGACGATCTGCTGATAGCCCGCCATCTATTTGAAGCGGTGGGGATTGTGCGGGTTGTCAGCGAAGGGCAGATGGATGCCGTGACCGGTCTGTCCGGGTCGGGGCCGGCCTATATCTATACGGTGATCGAAGCCATGGCGGCGGGCGGTGTGCAGCAGGGGTTGACCATGGATGTGGCCCTGGCCTTGGCGGCTCAGACCGTGTTTGGCGCCGCCAAGTTGGTTATGGAGAGCGGCGAGCATCCGGCGCTGCTGCGGGACAAGGTCTGTTCGCCTGGCGGCACCACCATCGCCGCGGTCAAGGCCCTGGAAGAAAAGGGCCTGCGGGCCGCCCTCATGGAGGCCGTTGCCCAAGCGGCCCGGCGGTCGGCCGAGCTGGGAAAGAAATAGCGGATGGGTGATGCTTGCAGAGCTGAGCAACCGTTGCCTTTCCTCAGGTCCGCTGCCCTTTCTCCAGCGGGTCAGGGAACTCGGCTCCAGGGGCAGGCGCTGAATGACATTGTCGAATCCGTAGAAATGTTGTCGGAAGGGGCCTCCAGCCGCCAATCAAGAATCTGGTCAAGAGGTGACCGGAAAAGATCCCCGGGGTCACGCTATCTGGGCTTTTTCAGAACTTCAAATCCTGGCGTCACGCAACGACGCGACGGAAACCGAATCCCGTGAATCGGAGTTGGAGGGGAAGAACTAAATTCTGGTTTGACTACTGACCAATGCCGATTTTAATCAATTAGAATTCTTGACGGGAAGAGGGCAGGGCGTTAGTTTAATTTTGTTTTAGATGTAACATCTTAATGATTTGTATTAAGGGGATGGGATGAAGGTTCGGGAATGATCGATGAGACCGCTGGGCGCCAGATGAGGCGCTGGCGGTTTTTTTGTTTGGAGAAACGATGGGCAGCTTAATTTTCTTGTTGGCGACTCTTGTAGTTCTGGCGGTTTTTGCCTCGATCCTGAAAAAACGGGGAGCAAAGCACCCCGTTGAGGTGACCTACCAAGCCCGGCAGGAATTATTCAGTCCGGCGGAACGTTCCTTCTTCGGGGTATTGGAACAGGCAGTTGCGGGAAGCTACCGCGTTTTGGGTAAAGTGCGTTTGGGCGATCTGGTCCAGCCTGCCAAGGGCCTTTCCACTGGCAAGCGAACCGGAGCCTGGAATCGCATTCACCAGAAACACGTCGACTTTGTCCTCTGTCAGCCGGACACCCTGGCCGTGGCGGGGGTAGTGGAGTTGGACGATGCGTCTCATCGGCGCAAGGATCGGGCTGAACGGGATGAGTTTGTCGACAAGGCACTGAGCACCGCTGGTATTCCCATCGTGCATTTTGCCGCATGCAAGGGATATTCGCTACAGAAGATCACGGCAAAGTTGGCGGAAGTTTTGCCTTTGAGTTCAGGGGCATCTGCGCCTGTGGCCTTGTCGGGTGTCGTACAGGAGGGGCAGAAGCCGCTGGAATCGGCGGCTGAGCCGGTTGTTGAAATGATTGCCGAAGATTTGGCTGTTGAAGTACCGCAAGTCCAAGAAAATGGGCAGGCAGATCCCATCTGTTCTGCCTGCAGTTCACCGATGGTGAAACGGTTGGCCAAGAAAGGACCGAATGCCGGCAAATGGTTTTGGGCTTGTTCGGCGTTTCCGAAGTGTCGGAAGGTTCAAGTGCTTGGTTAACCAGGTTTTTTATGAAACTTGGTTGCGCAATTGACCCTTTAAAGCACTAAAGTAAGAATGTCCCTGGACAACACCCTGGCCCCCTGGGTAGGCCCAGGATGCTGCTTTTGACAAAGGGTTGGTAACCTTCGATGAGGATTAGCGGCTCATCCTATCCCCTTATCTACGAGAGTTTCTTACGAATGAGGCTTTGGCGTGGAACTTCCTTGATTATGAAGGGAAGAGGATTGAGATGCCGGATAAGGAATTTTTTAAGGAGCATCGAGAAGGAATTTTTGGCAAATCACTTTTAGCGGCGATTTTTATATTTGGCGGAAATAGGACTTTGTAAAATCTGACAATGCAAGGCCTCACCCAATCCCAGATCCACCGCCACCAAATGAACAAGGGCTGGGCTTGCCCATTTTTGCTGTCTTTGGGCGGGAGCAGGGGGTTTCCCCGCACCGGCTTTCCCT
>CAZKQY010000118.1:0-2619 GCA_964555005.1 uncultured Syntrophotalea sp.
CCTCCCGAAAGAGCATAACCGAGAGATTTAGCGACATGTTCCAATCGAAAATCGTCCAACAGTTCAGTCATGCGCTGTTGTTGAACCGCAGAGGGAATATCCAAGGTCTCCAAAATGGCGAGAAGGTTTCCCTCAACGGTCATTTTTCGAAAGACGGATGCTTCCTGCGCCAGATAAGCGATACCAACTCTAGCCCGCTGATACATGGGCATGTCAGTCAATTCTTTATCGTCTAGAAAAATCCGTCCCTTATCCGGGCGGATCAAACCAACAACCATGTAAAAAGATGTGGTTTTTCCAGCCCCGTTGGGACCCAACAGGCCAACAACCTCGCCCGAAGCCACCTCCAAATCAACTCCGCACACTACCTGCCGCCCATCATAGGCTTTATAAAGACCTTGGGCAACAAGGCGTTGAATCATTCCGAGGTCCTCTCCCTTGGGTGAAAAACAGCCTTGACCCGTTCACTCCCTTTGCTGCGTACGATACTACGTTCCGAGTCAAGAAAGAAGACAATTTCATCGCCTTCGACAAAATCCGCGCCTTGATAAACCTTAGGCGAACCGGTTAAAACAACCTGTCCACGCGCTTTATCAAATATGGCTTTTTGGCCAGTCGCTACACGCTCACCCTGTTCAATACGAACCTGCCGAAACGCTTCCATACGGTCTATACGCCGACCTTCTTTGGCCTGATATAATGTCAGTTCCTCTGCCCGAATGGTTATATCACCCTGTACGGCCACAACCTCACCGATAAAACGAACCGTCCCTGCCGCCTGATCGGCCTCGAGACGACGAGACGTAATCTCAATAGCCTCTGAACCGCTACCCTCCTGTCCGGCGAGGGCAATCGAAACAAAATCACCAGAAAAAAGAGTAAACAAAAGTAGCCACAGAATGACGCTGATCCGGCAAACCGTCATGTCTTTCATTCGACTTCCTTTACCAATTGCTCAACTTAGTATGCACCTGACCCAAGATCGTCATGCGTTGCTGTGGCAGGGAAACCTGCAACCCTTGACCTTTGGTTTCCATATCTTTGGAATCCAATCGAACCGGCGACTCACTAGTTATCAATTCGGCCTTGTTGTCATAGGATAATTGCTGGCAATACAGCGCCTGACCTTGAGCGCTCTGCACAACCACATCGCCGAGAAGTTCAACATTACCGGTTTCCGAGAACCACTTGCCCCGCTTAGCAGTCAGCTGGATGTCGCCGAACTCTCCTTGATCGTAAAATGTCATATGTACATTTTCAAGATGAGCTTCCTGACGTTGCGCCTCGTGGGCCACAGAATCGGCCCGCAACCGCCAGAATCTTTGATCACCGCGGGTCTCTGTATAATCAACATTATCTAAAACAATATCGACATTGTCTGGAAGCATCTCTATCAACTGCTTAGGGGTGGCTATTTTAAAATTTCGCCACACTATAAAAGACACCGTACCAACCAGCGCAATTATAAAAAATAATAAAATATTTCGGGTAGTTATCTTTCTTTTCATGATTGCTGTCAGTATAGCATCAAGCCCCATACCTGTAAAGATGAATCCATTAAGTTGGCACGAGATTTGACACCATCAATCCCTAGTATCGGCAAAGTATCGCCCCGTGACTTCACACCAACAACCAGCTTCTTTCAACAACAGATCACAAACTTCCCTGACAGCACCACGCCCCCCCGGCCGACGGGTCACATAATCGACCCGTTCCCTTAGCTCCTCAACAC
Organism: uncultured Syntrophotalea sp.; assembly: GCA_964555005.1. Lineage (GTDB taxonomy): Bacteria > Desulfobacterota > Desulfuromonadia > Desulfuromonadales > Syntrophotaleaceae > Syntrophotalea_A. The sequence continues at coordinate 1,733 of CAZKQY010000118.1, forward strand.
CATCTGCCACTGTAACTGCAAAACCTACACGCCTTAAAATAGGCAAATCCACCAGATCGTCTCCAACATAGGCGACTTCCCGGTCTTCAAAACCACACTCTTGCAGAATCTTTTCATAGGGGAGCAGCTTCTGCTTAGCGCCCTGGTGCAGAATTTCAATCCCTAACTCCCGAGCACGCAAAGCCACAATTTCCGATTCGCGCCCAGTAATAATGCCAACCTTGATTCCGGCTCTCTGCAGCATCTTGAGACCGTGACCATCCTTGACATCAAATGACTTACTCTCGACCCCGTTGGCATCGTAAGTGATACGACCATCGGTAAGAACTCCGTCAACATCCAGCAGCAACAAGCGAATCTTCCGCAGACGTTCTTGCATCACACTACCCCAGCTTTTAAAAGATCGTGTAAATGAATGATCCCCACCGGCACCCGGCTCTCTTCACTATCAAAAACAAACAGGGAGGTAATGGTGTGGGATTCCATAATCTGTACCGCCTTGGCTGCCAAGGCAGAGGCAAGAATGCGCTTGGGATGGCGAGCCATGGCTTCATTGATCGGCCGATCCAGAACCTCAAAACCCTGCGCCATAGATCGTCGCAGATCGCCGTCGGAAAAGACGCCGACCAACTGGCCGGCATCGTTAAACACACCGGTAATCCCAAGTTTTTTGCTGGTGATTTCAAAAAGCGCTTCCTTCAGAGGGGTTGACTCGTGACACATCGGCATCTCACTGCCACAATGCATGAGCTCCTCAACTTTCAACAGCAGCTTACGGCCAAGGGAACCGCCCGGATGAAACAGGGCGAAATCCTCCTCCTTAAACCCACGCCGAACCAGCAAAGCCACGGCCAAAGCATCACCCATGGCCTAAGTAGCCGTAGTGC
>CAZKQY010000119.1:0-2521 GCA_964555005.1 uncultured Syntrophotalea sp.
GGGTAAAGAGTGCCGCCTCCGTCGGGTCGCCAATGACCGAGCCGGCAGCATCCTGCTGCGCATCGTTGGAGAGGGCCGCGGCGACTAGCAGCCGGGACAGGGGCCGACTGGCAGAGATACTCGACACATCTGCTGCCATAACGTCCCGCAACTCCTCCTTGAGGATAAGGCGCCCATCGGCGAACACCTCCTCAGCTATCATCCGATTCATCGTCAGGGTGCCCGTTTTGTCCGAGCAAATATAGGTTACGGACCCCAGTGTCTCGACAGCGGGTAGCTTGCGCACCAAGGCGTTCTGCCGAACCATCTTCTTCGCTCCGATGGCCAGGGCAATGGTGATGACGGCCGGAAGCGCCTCCGGGATCGCAGCAACCGCCAGCGAGATAGCCGTCAGCATCATCAGCACTGGCGACTCGCCGCGCAGAATGCCGACGACGAAAACAATGGCGCAGATCGCCAGCACGGCTAAACCAAGCTTCTTGCCAAAGGCTACCATTCGCTTCTGCAACGGGGTTTTGTCCTCCACTTCATCCTGAAGCATCGTCGCTATCCTGCCAAGCTCGGTCTGCATCCCTGTGGCGATGACGACGCCTGCCCCGCGGCCGCAGGAAATGGCTGTCCCCTTGTAGGCTAAATTTGTTCTATCGCCGATGGACAACCCCTTATCCGCGAGAGTGTCCGTCTGTTTTTCTGACGGCATAGACTCACCGGTCAGCGCAGCCTCCTCAACCTTGAGCTTCGCGACCTCCGTCAACCGCAAGTCAGCCGGCACGATATTCCCCGCTTCGAGGTGTACGATGTCGCCGGGGACGAGGTCGGCCGCAGGGACCGCCCCGGGGATACCGTCCCTGACCACCGTCGCCAGGGATGCGGCCATCTTCTTGAGAGCAGCCATCGCCTTCTCAGCGCGGTACTCCTGGCTGAACCCAAGGACCGCGTTGAGCACCACAATTACGATAATAGCAATGGTATCCGCCGCCTCTCCGAGAATGCCGGCGAACAGGGCGGCAGCGATTAGCACAATGATCATGAAATCTTTAAACTGGTCAAAAAACATCCCCATCAACGTGCGTTTGCGTTTCTCGACGAGTCGGTTAGCGCCGTGGGCGGAAAGACGCCTGGCCGCCTCCGCAGAGTCCAGCCCCGCCGGGCCGCTGCCGAGAGCATCAAAAGCTTCGGCAGCGCTCAATGCGTGCCACGGATCACGTGCCTTCATATCGGTTTTCTCCTTCTTTGCATTAAGTGATATACCAACATCCGGTCCACAGATAACCAGAACAGCAAATGTTCCCGTTCACCCTTGTGTTGTGCCGTGCATGTCAAAGCAAGGCCACATCGTGTCTTCTGCAAATGTTGAGACCTGACGTTATCGACTCATAAGTTTTATCCTTGAAATCGATTAAGGTCAACGAACCAGTTTCGATTGGTATTTTAATTCAATGAATTCTAAGGCACCTCCTTCCAACCTATTGAAGATTGGAGGGATTTTAAGGGATATGTGAAATTCCAATTAAGTCAAGTAAACCCCATTGGCTTTTTGTCAATGGGGGGCCTGAACCGTGCTGTCATACCGCCGATTTGCCCGAGACAACGGGTTCTGCTAACATGAAGTTACTACATGTGGCATTTTTCTTATGACTACAACAAGGAGTGGCCATGAAAAAGGATTCAGCCCAGCAAGACACCGTCAGTCGCCTGTCCGCCGTCGATACCGGCACCCTGCCCGCCGATGGCGGTAAACTCTATAATCGCCTTATTTTTGAAAAGAGTCCCTATCTGCTGCAACACGCCGAGAACCCCGTCGACTGGTATCCCTGGGGAGAAGAGGCCTTTGATCTTGCCCGTCGTGAGAATAAACCGCTGCTGGTTTCCATCGGTTATTCAACCTGCCACTGGTGCCACGTCATGGAACAGGAGTCTTTTGAGAATGAGGAAGTGGCAGCCGTCATCAATCGTTTTTTCGTTCCGATTAAGGTCGATCGCGAAGAAAGGCCAGATGTGGATAAGACCTATATGACGGCCTGTCAGCTGTTGACCGGTGGTGGCGGTTGGCCCCTGAATGTCTTTCTCACCCCTGCCAAACACCCTTTTTATGCCGCCACCTACATGCCCCGCGAAGCACGGGGACAGATGGCCGGCATCACCGATATCCTTGAACGGGTCGGCAGCACCTGGCAGAGTAATCGCCAGCAGCTTCTTGATTCGGGGCAACAGCTGACGGACTCCTTACTGAAAATGGAAAACGGAGCTACCGGAAGTGCCGAAGGACAGCAGCTCAACGACGAGCCGCTACGTGCCACCTATGCTAAATTTCACGAAACCTTCGATAAGGAACGGGGTGGATTCGGCAAAGCGCCCAAGTTCCCCGTGGCCCACAATCTCTCCCTGCTGTTGCGTCTCAGTTCACGCCTCGGTCTCGAGAATGCAGAGACCATGGCCCTGCGCACCCTGCAACACATTCGCCTAAGTGGCACCTATGATCATATCGGCTTCGGCGTGCACCGCTACGCCGTCGATGCCC
>CAZKQY010000120.1:0-3795 GCA_964555005.1 uncultured Syntrophotalea sp.
GGGCATGGCGGCGCCATCCTGCAACCAGGGGTTGATTGCGATTACCTTGTCCCGGGGATTCTCTTTCAGGGCCATGATGTCTTCGCGGGTGTTCAGGACCTGGTAGCCGGCGGCAGTAAGGTCAGCGGCATCGGTTTTCAGGCCGCCGCCGCCGAAGAATTCGTAGCCGGATGCGGCCAGCTGCATATCGATATCGCCATAGCTGCCGCGGCTCGCCACGCTGGCGTAGTAGGCCGCCGGGGTGGCGTGGTCCAGGGATACGCTGGACAGGACCCCGACCTTCTTACCACTTTCGTGGGCCAGCTGAGCGATGCTCTTGTAGCTGGTGGTTTTGGTATCGTCCATTCCGATGGTGCCGCTCATGGTTTTGAGGCCGCAGGCGAAAGCGGTAGCCGAAGAGGCCGAGTCGGTCATCAGGGCATGGGCGTCGTAGGTGGTCTGCAGGCCGGTCACCGGCAACTTGCTCAAGTTGAGACGGTTCTCTGGGTTGAGCAGGTCGGCAGCCTCGGTGGCCGAGCCGCCGTTGACGGTGGTCAGGTAGGCTTCAGCAGTTTGGATCTGGGTGGCGGACATGCCGTCGCCGAGGAAGAAGAAGACGTATTTGGGCTGTGCGGCACTGGCGACGGTTGCCAGCAAAAGCACGGCGGCAGCTGCGGTCAGGGCGCCGAAATGTTTTGTGAACTTCATGGGGGTGGTCTCCTTGGTAAAAAAGTCTGTCAGGTGGTGTGATTGTCAACCGAAACGCGATTTATTAAAAGTCCTGCCATGCCAATTAATACCTTGGTGGTCACCTCCTTTCGATTGGCTTTAGCTCGCCGTATCTTCCGAGGCAGGAACAGGAATTGATGGCGACATCAAATGAGGAATGTCCTCGACAAAAAAAGCCCGAGCGCGAAAAAAATCCTCGTTCGGGCTTGCCGGTTCGCGCATCCCGGATCTGCGCGTCGGCTAAGTACCCAAGTTTCAAATAAGGCTATATAACCGTTCTTTTATTAGGGCCTTGCTAAAAAAACATTATCGTGCGGTTAATGAGTCCTTTTGTTTGTAAGTCATTGTCATTATGAGGAAATCTTTCGTACATCGGTTTTCTCTCCGGCGGAGTGCGGGCATCTTCCACCTAGGGAAGGCACCTCTCTAACAGGACAATCAAAACAGGAGGGAAGTCTCCGCAGGGCCTTTGACCTGTGGCTTAGGCGTGGTTAAGCCGGGCGGAAAACGGCAGATTTCTACCATTGATTGTAGGGTGTGCCGTCGAGAGCAGTTTTGTCGCTGCCGCTGAAGACATCGTAAACCTCGCCTTCGACAGGCTCTCCTTCTTCCGGGGGCTCCGGGCTTGCAGTAGTCCAGGTCTGCTTGGAGCGGGTGATGGGGTCCTTGGGGATGGAGCGCAGGTAGTGCTGCTCGATCAGTTCGTCGAGTGATTCGGGGTAACGGCGCTTGTCGGCAAAAAAATCGTCGATCGCCCTGCGCATCTGATGCAGATCCTCTTTCAGGACCGCTTCATTGGCCTTGACCAAGTAGTGTCTGTAGGACGGTACGGCGATGGTGGCCAGAATGCCCATGATGGCAAGCACCGCGATGATTTCAAAAAGGGTGAAGCCTCGCTGTTTGGCGGCTCGGAAATTCATGTCGTCACCAGGTTCTGTAGAAGGTTCCGTCAAGGGCGATGTCCTCGCTCAAAGAATAGATGTCGTACACATCGTCGCCGCTGAAAACCCCGCTGTCCGGCGGGTCGCGGTAGGAACGCAGACCCCAGCCCAGTTCGTAGCGGTCGAAGGGGTCAACGGGAATTCGCCGCAGATATTTTCGCCTGTAGGGGTAGAGACCACCCCAGTCGTTGCCTTCGATCAATTGTTCCAGGCTTTCCGGATAGCCGGTGTCGTTGATCGACGGAATGATTTTCTTGCTCGCCACCGCTTGATCGAAATCGTCCTTCCAGGCGTCGATGGCGCTGCGGATGGTGCGTAGCGCCTCGCGCAACTCCAACTCCTGGCGGCGTTTCACGGCATTTTCGCTCATCGGCAGGGCCGCAGCAGCCAACACCGCAAGGATGGCCATGGTGATGACCAGTTCGAGCAGGGAAAACCCCCGAACCTTGGCGGCTAATCCGGGACAGCGGACTACGCCGGCAGCGGAGAGCGGTTTAAGATGGCGGCCATCAGATCGCATCGTCGGCATCGGTGGTGGGGGTACGCCGTGGACGGCGGCTGGGAGACGCAGGTTTGACCTCGCTTTCGCCGCTCTGTTCTTCCTCTACGATCTCCGCATTATCGGTTTCAGCCTCCGGGCTCACATCGTCGGTTGCCGTGACGCTCTGGCTAAAGGAGGAGAAAGAGCCTCCGTCGCGCGGGTCGTTTTCACCGCCGGAAAAGAGATGGGTAAGGTTGGCCCCCGGCAATTTCAGGTTGCGTACCACATGAGGGGTAATGGAAAGCAGGATTTCCCGTTTGTTTTTGTTCCGGTCGTGGTTGGTGAAGAGTTTGCCGATCAGCGGCAGGTCGCCGAGTATGGGGATGGTCTTGTGGGTCCGGCTGCTGTCGTCGCGAATCAAACCGCCGATGACAGTCCGCTCGCCGTCTTTGAGCAGCAGAGAGCTTTCGGCATTGGTGGTACTGATGCTCAAGGCCAGAGTGCCGCTGTCGGTCTGTGTGCGCCCGATGACGTTGCTCACCTCCAGACTGATGATGGTTTCGATGGTGTTGTCCAGCTTGATGTTCGGTTCGATGTCGAGTTTTACCCCCACGTCCACGTATTGCACGCTTTCACTGATCGTGTCGCCCGAAACGGTGGCGGTGATGACCGGTTCCCGGGTGCCGACATGGATCTTGGCCTTGCTCTTGTTCTTGACCCTTACCTTGGGGCTGGCGAGGATTTCCGAATCGGTCAGGGTCTTCTGGAAATCGAAGGTAGCGGTCGGCAGGGTAAAGACCCCCTCGGTTGCTTTGAAAGATGTCAGCAGGTTCTCCGCAGATTTTCCTGCTTCCAGGGCCGAAGCGATGATCGTGCCGTTCTTGGCCAGGGCTCCGCTCACCGAATAGGGGGAGACAGTGGGACCCAGCAGCAGGGAATTGACGTGACTGACCTCGATCAGTTCCAACTCGAACATCACCTCCGCATCGCTCCGGTCGGCGGCCTGGAGAAGCTTTTCCGCCAGCAGCAGCATGTCAGGTACTCCGCGCACCACCAGGGCGTTGAGTTTTTCGTTGACGGCGATATTTTTTGGTTTGAGCACCGAGCGCAACAGGGCCAGGGCGTCCTTGGCGGAGACATGGGAGAGGAAGAAGGTGCGGATCATCTGCTCTTCATACTGCTGTTCCTTTTTGCGGGTGGCCGGATAGACCAGGTAGGTGCGGCGATTGAGTTGCTTGGCCTTGAGCTGGTGGATGGTCAGCATCGCTTCCATGGCCTGGGCCACCGAGACTTTTTGCAGCTGGAGCTTCATCTGCTGGGGCTTGAGATCGGTGTCGAAGATGAACTGCAGGCCGGACATGCGGCCGAGAATACCAAAGGCCTCGCGAACGTCGGTGTTTCTGAATTCGATGGAAATCGGCGCGGCGGAATCGATATCCAGCGGCAGGTTGCCGTAGCTGGCATCCAGTTGCCCTTCGGCGGCGGCCAGGATTTCTGCGGCTTCAGCCCGGTCGGGATGAAGATTCTGCAGCTCGCTGGCGGTCTTTCGGGCCTGGTCGTATTGTTGCAGTGCCATCTGCTCCCGGGCCAGACGCAGTTTTTCGTCAAACTGCTGCTGCTCCTGCAGATCGTTCAGTTCATTCATCGCCACCTGCAGGCTCGGGT
>CAZKQY010000121.1:0-3195 GCA_964555005.1 uncultured Syntrophotalea sp.
CGTTTTCCTGACCCGCCTTGACAGTTGGGCAGGAAAATTTCAGTGTTGCGACCGATCGATCCTGAAATTGGCCGCCTGAGTTTTTACGATGCCATCAACTATAGCTAGTCGAGAATTTTTTTTCATTGATCAGGAAAAAAATTAAGGCAACTTACCAGACCCCTCACACATGTCACGACACTAGCAGCTCTGGATGAAAACGGCTTAGAAAAGCCAACAAAAACATATCAACAGAAAAAAACCGGCAAAACAACGCCTGGAAGCTCCGCAAACAAAGGCATAGCTGACCTTTTCCAACACCCTGGCTGACTTTCAAAAAGCCCGACGCCAGCAACAGCATAAGGACCGATCTAATGCAGCAGACCGCCTCGACCACCAAAAAGCCCGTCTCCATGCTACCGTACGTACTACCCTTTGCTCTTTATCTACTTCTGACCCAGATCCCGCTACAATTTCCCGCTTACTATCCCTGGCTATATGCCCTTTGCGTAAGCCTGGTCGGTCTTGCTACGATTTTTCTACTGCGAGGCAAGGGACTGGTTCAAATGCACCGCAACATCCTGCCCGGAGTCCTGGTGGGCATCGGCGGCATTTTGCTCTGGATTGTCCTCTGCAACCTGCATCTTGAAGCGGCCGTCATGAGCACTCTGCCCGACTGGCTGCAACCGCAACAGAGAGCAGCCTTCAATCCCTTTCAAGAGATTTCTAATCCCCTTGGACAAGGGAGCTTTATCGCCGTTCGCATCCTTGGCATGGCCGTGCTGGTGCCTTTTGCCGAAGAAATTTTCTGGCGGGGATTCCTGCTGCGCTGGATTATCTCCCCCAACTGGCAGAAACTTGAAATTGGCAGCTACAGCCTTAAATCCTTTTGTTGGGTAGTGCTTCTGTTTACCCTGGCCCACCCCGAGTGGTTCGCCGCAATCGTTTACTGCAGTCTGTTAAATTTGTTGCTCTACTGGAAACGCGATCTATGGAACTGCATCGTCGCCCACGGCGTCAGCAACCTGATTCTGGCCATCTATGTCCTGGTTACCGGAACCTGGCAACTTTGGTGAGTTGAACATTTTTTGTAAACCGATCCGATACCTTCCGAAAAAAAATGCTAAACTGAATTCGTTAGCAAGGATATCAGCAGGAAAAACCCCTTGAAGGAGACGATATGAGCATCAAGGTGGCAATTAATGGATATGGACGCATCGGTCGACTGATATTGACAGCCATGTACGACCAGGGACTTCTCGGGACCGATCTCGATGTGGTCGCCCTGGTCGACATGAGCGCCGACGCCCGCTATTTCGCCTATCGAACCAAGTATGATTCGGTACACGGCCGTTTTCCCGGCAGCGTGACAACCGCTAAGAGCGACTCAACCGCCACGGTCGACGATACCCTGACTATAGGTGGTGACGCCATTCGTTGCCTGGCGGCACCCGAATCACCCCACCTGCTGCCGTGGAAGGCCCTTGGCGTCGACTACGTCATCGAAGCCACCGGCCGGTTCACTTCGCTGGAGACGGCCGCCCAGCACCTGGAAGCCGGGGCTAAAAAGGTCATCGTCACCGCTCCAGGCAAAGGAGGCATGAAAGCCTTCGTGCTCGGCGTTAATCACGATCAGTACGATCCCGCCACCGACCATCTGGTATCGACGGCCTCCTGCACCACAAACTGTCTAGCTCCACTGGTGCATGTGCTGCTCAAAGAAGGCATCGGCATCGAAAAGGGTCTTATGACCACCATCCACTCCTACACGGCCACCCAGGAAACAGTGGACAGCCCTTCCCGCAAAGACTGGCGAGGAGGCCGGGCTGCTGCCATCAATATTATTCCTTCAAGCACCGGAGCGGCCAAGGCAGTCGGCGAGGTCATTCCTGCAGTAAAAGGCAAGCTGACGGGCATGGCTTTTCGCGTGCCGACCCCCGATGTCTCAGTGGTCGACTTAACCATTCGAACAGCGCGAGATACCACCATCGAAGAGATCGACAGCCTGATGTTGAAGGCCTCGCAAAGTTACCTGGAAGGAATTCTCGAATACAATACCGAACAACTGGTGTCTTCGGACTTTCTCAATTCCAATTCCTCGTCCATTTACGATTCTCCCGCCACCCTGCAAAACAATCTGCCGAATGAAAAACGCTTTTTCAAGCTGATTTCCTGGTATGACAACGAGGTGGGTTACTCCCATCGGGTAGTCGACATGTTACGTTTCATGATCAAACAGGAAAACTAACCAAACCGCCAAAAAGAAGGGGACCAACCCTTGTCACAACAAATAATCCTGATGCTGCTCGCTGGCGTCGGCGTCGGCATCGGCGCCTCTTTTTCCGGCCTTGGCGGTGGTTTTTTGATGGTTCCCCTGCTACTGTTTCTGGGCTATTCGGCACAAAAAGCGGTGGGCACTTCCTTTCTAGCTATTCTGGTCATCTCCGCTTCGGCCCTGCTGGCCCATAACAAACTAGCCAACGTCGACTATCGAACCGGCATCCTGTTGGGTATCGGAGGCATCGTCGGCGCCCAGATCGGTGCACGTCTGATCGAACATGTGTCCACTGCCAATTTTAAAAAAATTTTCGCCCTTGTTCTAATTGGCCTGGCAACCTATCTGTTCTTCAAAAACTAACCCCCAAAAGACTCAGCAGCGACCAACGGAAAAAAATCAGAGATCAAAAAAGCGGTTTCCTTTGAGAGACCCGAACTCTCACCCTTTACCACCCAAAGCAAAGGGGTTAGCAAGAACCCGGATCTTTAAAAATTGGGAACACTTGGCATGCAATGACTTTTTCCTGAAAATAAGCCCAACGATTTTTAATTCCTGAGCGGATAGGTCCATGGGAATGCTTGCAGAGTTTTTTCCCGAATTCACCCAACTACTTGATCAGATGGACGAACTCTACCAGGATAAACACACCATCGATGAAAAAACCTACCAGTTCATCTGCTTCGCGGTTTCGATCAAAGCTTGTTCCAAACCCTGCGTACTCAAACATTTCAAAAAGGCTTTGGATGCCGGCGCTACCGTCAAAGAACTGTCCTACATCTTTGCTCTGGTGATGCGTGAAGCGGCCGGTGCCGACGACTGCTGGACCCATGATGTACTCGGCGATTGGAAACAAATCGTAACCGACAATGTGGAATGCGTCTGCCCGGAATAATTCATTCACCGCGACAGATTTATGCAAGGGCAGACGCATTCCACAT
>CAZKQY010000122.1:0-2169 GCA_964555005.1 uncultured Syntrophotalea sp.
ACAAGTTATTATCTGCAGTCGCATTGCCTCCCAGTTTCGCTACAATAAACCGGGCGAAAAACCAGTACCGCTGATAGTGATCGACGTGAAAGATAACGGCCCTGGCATCTCGCCGGAACAAATGGAACACATGTTTACTCCCTTTTACACTACCAAAGACCGTGGAACCGGCCTCGGTTTGGCCATCTGCCAAAAGATCGTCAGCGATCACGGCGGCCTTCTCAAGGTAGAGAGCGAACCCGGAGAAGGAACGCAATTCTCCGTTTCTCTCCCCATGCTGCGCCCCAGAATCCATCCGATGGTCAGCCCCTGATGAGCGACGGGATTTTTCTCTTCGTCTTTTGAAGTTTTTCTAAGAAAGGTTTACCACCATGTCTATCCAGCGAATTCTGGTAGCGGATGACGAACAAAGTATTACCTGGGTTCTATCCAAGGCTTTGACCAAAAAGGGATTTATCGTCGATACGGTGGCCGACGGCACCGCTGCCAAAGCCCAGGTTGAACGAAACGCCTACGACATGGCGATCCTCGACATTAAAATGCCAGGTATTTCCGGCCTGGACCTGCTCAGCGAATTTCGCAAAATGCGGCCGGAGATGATGGTCATCATCATGACCGCCGAAGCGACCATGAAAAATGCCGTCGAGGCCATGCGCCTGGGCGCTTATGACTATCTCACCAAGCCCTTTGATCTGGACGCCCTCGATGCCATCATCCTTAAAGCACAGAACGCCTTTTCGGCCAACGCCGAAATCAAACGCCTTAAGGACGAAATGAAGGACCATTATCACCTTGATCGAACGATCATCGGCAAGAGCCAACCGATGCAGGACATCTACAAAATTGTCGGTCGAGTAGCGCCCACCGATGTCACCGTGCTTGTTACCGGCGAAAGCGGCACCGGCAAAGAATTGGTAGCGCGAGCTATTCACTACAACAGCCCCCGCCTTGGCAAAGCCTTTCTCGCCCTGAACTGCGCAGCCATCCCCAGCGAACTCCTCGAAAGTGAATTGTTCGGTTACGAAAAAGGGGCTTTCACCGGAGCCAACGAACGAAAAATCGGTAAATTCGAACAAGCCAGCGGAGGCACCCTGTTTCTCGACGAGATCGGCGATATGCCTTTTGACTTGCAATCCAAATTGCTTCGGGTTCTGCAAGAGAAAGAAATCACCCGCACCGGGGGAAATACCTCTATTTCGGTCGATGTGCGCATCGTCGCCGCCACCAATCAGAATCTGGAAGAACAGGTCCGCACCCGGCATTTCCGTGAAGACCTCTACTACCGCCTCAACGTGGTGCCGATCAACATTCCGCCCTTGCGCGAGCGCCGCAGCGACATTCCCCTGCTGGTGGACTATTTTATCCCCCGCACTCAGCAAGAACTTAACGTGCAGACCCGTGGTTGCACCAAAGAAGCCATGGAACTGCTCATGCGCCACGACTGGCCGGGTAACATTCGTGAATTGGAAAACAGCCTGCGTAGAGCATCGTTGCTTTCCGCTGACGCTCTATTAATCCCCGAGGACTTTCCCGATCTGCAGCCTCAAGGGGCAGCAGGAGAGGTCGACGAATCACTAGAAGCACTGATCGCCAAAAAATTACGCAGCAGTTTTGCCCAAATGGATGTACAGGAATTAGACAACCTCTACGAAATGGTCATGCGTCAGATGGAGCGGCCGTTAATCAAGATTATTCTGGAAAAGACCCGCTCTAATCAGGTGCGTGCTTCGGAAATCCTCGGTATCAACCGCAATACCCTGCGCAAAAAGATCCAGACCCTGGACATCGATATCAAAAATGTCTGATCCAATTGACCGATAACCAGGCCTCATCAATCTATAATGGTGACCAAAAAAAAATCCCCCAACCTTTTCGGGTTGGGGGATTTCTATTAAGTTTGGTGTCACCAACAGGCCATCATGCAGGTTCTGAATTAAAAACCTTCCTGACGCTTGGACTGGTCTTCAAAGCGAGTAAACTGGCCCTGAAAAGTCAGATGTACGGTGCCGATAGGACCGTTACGCTGCTTGCCAATAACGATTTCGGCATCCTTTTCGTGACCCTTCTCGCAGGTGCGGTCACGGCTTTTGCAATCCTCGCAATAGACTGCCTCACGATAGATAAACATGATGACGTCGGCATCCTGCTCAATGGCACCGGACTCACGCA
>CAZKQY010000123.1:0-6196 GCA_964555005.1 uncultured Syntrophotalea sp.
TGCGCAGAATTACCATCTCCGGAAGGGAGAGAGCGATGACGCTCATCATAAAGGCCAGCACGGTACCCAGGGCGGCCCCCTTGCCGAGCAGCGCCTCGACAATCGGAATGATGCCGGCGGCGTTGGTATACATGGGGATGCCGATCAGCACCGAGACCGGCACCGACCACCAGGCGCTCTTGCCCATGATGCCGGCCATAAAATTCTCCGGCACAAAGCCGTGGATGGCCGCTCCGATCAGAATGCCGATAACCACATAGAGCCAGACCCTGCCGACAATATCCCGCACCGCTTCGATGCCGAAACGGCTCCGTTGTTCCCAGGATTGGCGGTTGTCGGGCATGGCTGCCTGATTGACTTGCAGTTCCCGCACCCAGTCTTCTACATAGTTTTCAAGTTTCAAACGGCCGATGGTCCAACCGGCTATGGTGGCAATGAGTACCCCGGTGATAAAGTAGAGAGCGGCGACTTTCCAGCCTAATAGGCCGAATAACAGCACCAGGGCGATTTCATTGACCATCGGCGCTGAGATGAGGAAGGAAAAGGTGATTCCCAGGGGGATGCCTGCAGTAACAAAGCCTATAAACAGAGGCACCGCCGAACAGGAACAAAAGGGCGTCACGACGCCGAGCAGGGCGGCCAGCACATTTCCGGTACTTTCCCGGCGACCGGCCAGGATCTTTCGGGTTAACTCCGGGGTAATAAAACTGCGCAACATGCCGACGCCAAAAACCACTAGCACCAGCAGCATCAATACCTTGGGAGTGTCGTAGAGAAAGAACTCCACCGCTGAGCCCAGATGCGATGTTGGTTGCAGGCCGAAGAGATCGTAGCTGAGAAACTTCGCCAGAGGCAGCAGTTGCCGATAGAGCAGGAACCAGGCGATCAGAAACAGCCCGATTTTAAGACCAAGATGCTTGCTGAGAAAGCTTCCCTGTATGGTTTTTTCCGTGGGTGTATCTCCATTCGTTTGATGATTCATTGAACGTACTCCGTCAGGCATAAATTGTTTAAGATTGTCAACCGCCTAAGATAATCGGAGGCTGAGTTTTGTTGCTGGTAACCGTTTCAAGGTTTGTCTCCACGGTAGGCCCGGGCCAACACCTCGACGGGGTGAAAAACCGGGTAGGGCAGGCAATGATTGAACTGCAGGCGGCAACTCATGCAGTCAGTGACGATGGCCTGCGGGGCGTGTTTGCGGATCTTGTCCATCAGTGGTCTCCCCAGATCCAGGGATTTCTGGTGGAAATGTTCTTTGAAGCCGAAAACTCCCCCCATGCCACAGCAGTCGTAATCGCTGCCGACCTGTTCTATTTCCAAATCGGGAATTAATTTCAGCAGTTTCAGATAGGGCAAACCTATTTTTTGCTCTCGCAGATGACAGGGGGCAAAATAGGCCATACGCTCCGGCAGGGGCTTGAAATTAGTGGCGAGCCGTTCTTCGGCATGCAGGCGGCGCAGATAAGCTCCGAAGTCGAACAGCTGATCCGACAGGGTCACCCGGTCCAGGGGATCGATGACGGAGAAATAACCGTCATCCTTGAGGATCTCCCGGTACATGGACTTTTTCAAGGTCCAGAACTGGTTCTTGCCTTTCTCCGGGGCCGGCACCTTTAGCTCTTTTACGTTGGCATTCACCGACGTCTGATAAGCATCGGAATAATAAGCCCGTTCTTTGAGGAGTTTTTTCAGAAAATAACCGCAGGTAGGGCAGGAGTAGACCAGATCATCTTCGCCGCGAACCGTTTCGAGCAGGCGCTCCATGTTGTCCTGGGCCAGCTGCAGGGTACGTTTTCGGTCGCCTTCCACCAGATAGGGCATGCCGCAACATTGCTGGGGCGGAACGTAGACCGTGGCGCCGTTGTGCTGCAGAATCTCCACCACGCTGCGGCCGATCTCGGGGAACAGATAACCGGCGGTGCAACCGGCGAAGTAGGACACCTGATGATCACCGTCCCGTTTCTGGTCGAGGCCTTGGCTGGTTGCCCATTTGAAAAAATTCTGTTTCGGAAAGACCGGTAGTTGCCGATCAGGATGTAAACCGGTGGCTTTGCGCAACAGAGGACCAAGCACGCTGTTCGATTGCAAGGCCTGGGACAGCTTGGGAAAAGTGCCGCAAAGGCGGGCCATGCGTGGCACATCGTTGAGCAGTCGGGTCGCCAGAGGCATGCCTTCCTGTTCGATGTAGCGGCTCTTGGCTTCCATCACGTCCATCGGAACCCGTGGGCAGGGACACAGTCCGCAGAAGGTACAGAGTTCGGTCAGGTAGCGCAGCTGCGTCTCGCTGATGGGTATCCCCTCTTCGTTTTCCTGATCCCATAGGCGATAGAGTTCGATGAAAAATGCGCAATCTTCCTCCATCATGGTGCGGCAGGTGTCGCAGTTGGCGCACAACTTCATGACCTCTCGAAGGATTTCTTGTGGCGTCTGTTTTTTTGGGGTATCCAATGGATCACCTTCCTTTTGCTTGAATCTGTCCCACTTGAGGGTCTAGGTAGTTGGATTCCAGGGTGTCTTGCGGAATACAATATGTGTTCCGCAAGGTATAACGGTTTAAATATCCATCTTTTTACATGTCTGAGATATGATGTCGGCTGGCGTCTGGCGTATTTTTTCTCCTATTTTAACCGCTGCGGCCAGTTCTTCAGAACTGGCTCCCGCCTTGCGGGCGGCGGTAATGTGGTATTCAAGGCAGGGAATACAGCAGGCCGCCATTGAAGCCCCTACAGCGATTAATTCCAGGGTTTTTTCGTCTATGGCTTGACCGCCTTCGAGCTGGCAACTTAAAACTTGATCACTTCCGTTTTCAGTCTTCAGTAAACAACAGGCGTTTCGAGCTATTGTCTCCAGTGTTTTTTTGTCCATCGGTTTTCTCCTAGGTTGGGTCAAAAAATAGAAATATTGAAGTGAGATTTTGCATCCGAAAAAGCGGATATTGAATTCAAAAAAAGTATGAAAATCAAGTGAGATTTTTTGTTTTTAAAGCTTCCGACAGTTTCTGGCAGTCGTTGGCCCCGATGTTGGTATGAGGCAGATGTTCCCCTAAAACTTCTAGCAATTGGCCGGCCAGAGGATTGCCGCTCTTGGCTAGAGAGTAATGGGACCAGGTGCCGTCGCGGCGGTCTTCTACCAGACTAGCATTTTTAAGGATGGCCAGATGCCGGGAAGCCGTAGATTGAGGCAACTTCAGGATAGCCATGATCTTGCAAACGCAGACTTCTCCATCGAGAAGCAAACAAAGAATGCGCAGTCGGGTCTGGTGGGCCAGAGCTTTGAAGAGAGCTGTAGTGTTTTTCATAATGAATAGGATAATCCGGTTTTTCGGATATAGCAAGGGAAAAGTTTTCAGGGTTAATTTGCAGAATCTGTGGGTAGACTCTGGTATCAGGGAGATATCCAAGTATAAATCCATGATGAAATTGAATTCGATTCAGTATAGACTTAAGCAGCATTCCGTTTACCCGGTAGCTGCTCAGGCTTCCATATTATGAAATTTATCTACAGATTCTGCGGAAGAACCACTGATATCATTTGCCCCCCCACAATTGTAATTGTCGCCGCGATAAAATTATTTTTCCCGCTCGTTATCCAAAAACATAGTGGTTGTTCAGGGACAGCAGAGCTGAGATTATCGAAGTCAATATCTCGGAATATGCAGAAATTGATGGCGGCTTAATCTGCCTGTTTTAGAGGTTTTAACAAAAATTTGAAAATTATTGGAGAAAATGATGGTTATTATTAAGACCCGGGAAGAGATAGAAAAGATGAGAAGAGCGGGAAATCTTGCTGCTCAATTATTGGTTTATATTGGCCCTTTTGTTAAAGCAGGTGTCTCCACCCAATATTTGAATGATCTCTGTGAAGAATTTACTCAAGAACACGGTGCGATTTCAGCTCCGCTGGGCTATCACGGATTTCCAAAGAGTATTTGCACATCAATAAACAATGTTGTCTGCCACGGGATTCCTTCCGAAAAAGATATTCTTAAAGATGGCGATATTGTCAATGTCGATATTACTGTCATCCTGGATGGCTACCATGGCGATACTTCGCATACTTTTTTGATTGGTGATGTTGATAAAAAAATTCAAAATCTGGTACATAGAACGGAAAAAGCTATGTACCGGGGGATTGCAGCAATTAAACCAGGACAATATCTGTTTGAAATAGGTAAGGCCATCGAGAAATATATCAGTAGGTTTGATTATTCTATTGTCACGGCCTATGGGGGGCATGGTATCGGAAAAAATTTTCATGAAGATCCTCATGTCCTGCATCATTATAGCCCGGAGAATAGAATCCGTCTTCAAGAGGGGATGATTTTCACCGTTGAGCCTATGATTAATATGGGGAAATCTTATGATGTTGTGACGTCCCTGGCCGATGGGTGGACAGTAACAACGGCAGACGGCAGTGTCAGCGCGCAATTTGAGCATACTGTCCTGGTTACTTCTGGGGGTGCGGAGATCCTGACCAAGGTATAGTGATTATCACATGGGGCATTTTAAAGTGCGCCGTTGATTGTAACGTTGAGTATAAACATCGTTTAAATGTCGCATCGCTTTATTCGTTAGGCCATTATTTTATCTAATCTAATTACTTTCCTTATGAATATCTATTTTACTAAATACGTTTTATCGCCTCAGTGGCTAATGTAACAGTAATGTTCTTAAGTAGGTCAACAGCCCAGGTAGATTGATTTTCACACCATTGCTCTGTCTTTAACCAAAATTGTTTCCATGAAAGGGTTCTGCAGGTTTGTTTCTCCGCTAAAATATGACTTTCCAGCTCGTCAAGGAGGGCCAAGGATTTATTCAAATCCAGTCCGCCAAAACGAAGAATGTATAAGGGCTTTGTTGGGCGAATATTAAAGAGGTGCGACCCGGTAATTTCGTTATGTTCCCAGTTGGGGAGATTTGGTTTCTTAGGATAGAAGGCGATGTACGGCCCTTTTCCAAAATCTAAGTCGTATGTGGCACAGATCAACCGAGCGCGGCGAATGTCGTAACCGCTCCCTTCGAGCAACGAGGAGCCACGAAATGATTCGTTGATATAGCTATCGACCTTCTCCTTTGTGTCAAGGCTTGCCACGATAGCCGCCGTAACCACCGTATCTACGTATTGTCCGTACGATTTTCTGCCAGACGTATAGTACCAAAACGCAAGGTGATCTTTGCCAAGGTTTTCTCCGAACACCTTAAATCTCTGGAATAGGCGATCCAAATGTTCGGATGGAATGTCTTGGAACCATTCATAACTCGGGATCAGCAGAAGAGAATATGTCCGGAATCCATCCGGGACGTCTTTGTTCTGATCCAAAATAGCGTGTCTCATTACGGCTCCTTCTGCGAGTGAGTAACATCTGGTGAAAATTTTTTGCTTTGGGTCGGACCAAGTTCTTTGGGGGCAGACCACGACAATCGATTGAAAATCAAAAAAACTCAAAAAAAGCAATTATTGGTCGCTATGGGCCGATTTTCGGGGTCAAAATTGACCTTCATTGGTTGCGAGCGATTCGCGGAGCACATAGGCATCGCCAGTCACACCGACACCGCTCTCCATCCCCTGCTTACCAAGATTCTCCTGAACTTATTTGAACGAATCGCTCGCTGCCGACGGCGAGACTCTTCGTCCACGTTTTATCTTGTTTGACTCTTTCTGCACTCAGGGTTTCTTCGATCCAATCACTGGCCAAAGTCTCTATTCCATTTGTTTTGGTAACCTCAGCAAGGGTGTTCAGGTTAAGCCGTTTGTTGTGTGGTTGCCCTGAATTTTATGATACCCGCCAAAAGCCCAATCGGCAGGATGAGTCATGACGCCATTCCGAACTATTTTCAAATCTATACGGTTTTTTCGCAGAATCAATGATGCAAGCAAAACATGCGTTCACGTATTGACCCGATATAGAAAGTCGCCAAAATGCTTCGTTCTCACAGGGGCTTGATTCTTAACTGGTTTTGAGCCAAAGAGTTGATAGCCCTGGGCGCCGTAGAGGGCCTCAACAACAGAGCGAAAGTGACCATAAAAAAAGACGACGGTTTAAAGAACTTTTCAGTCATAAAACTATTGATATATTGAATATTCGGGAATTTTCTTGAAATATTGATGCAGTCGCAAAAAATGCTCACGTCGCTTGTGCGATAGAGCGACCCATTCGGCAGATGCCGGAGTTGTCGCCTTCGTAGAGACCCCGCAG
>CAZKQY010000124.1:0-1614 GCA_964555005.1 uncultured Syntrophotalea sp.
GATATTTTTGTGCTATTGACACGAGCCTTTTAATGGGTGACCCCTATATATTGATCCTGATGGGTGACTGGCGCAGTAACTGGCTGACGCAAAAAAAAAAGAACTCTCAGCACATGTGAAGAAACTGGTGACTTAGCCGTATGTTCTAAAAAAAGCATAAATTAAATGCTCAGGGATATTTTTGTGCTATTGACACGAGCCTTTTAATGGGTGACCCCTATATCCACTGCACTCGAACCAACCGCTTGGGTGGACAGTTGAGTCAAGCAAAGACTTGCCCCCTATACATTGCCCCCTATACTACTACGGTCTGCTTGGCACGCTCCAGGGTCATCTCATCAATGTGAGCCGTCAAATAGACCGTCGGAATCGCCAGCCGTTCACGAATCATCGCGGCAATTTCGATACCGTCCATATTGCCTGCCAGACGAATATCCATCAGTATCAGGTCGGGCCGCTGCTCGGTAGCCAAAGTCAAAGCCACGGTGTCGCAGGAAGCGATACCGCAGACCTCGTGCCCGAGATGGCGTAGTCGCTTTTCGATTTCGAGGGCGATGAGCGCCTCGTCTTCCACGATCAGAATCTTGCCCTTCATCAGGAACCTACTCCTTTGCGACAGTGATCAGCCTGTTGCGCCCTTGTCCCCTAATCCATCCCCTTCAAAACCGTCTGTCAACAGCTTGTCAGCCGGAAAACCGAATCAGAAACCGGGTCCCGTTACTTCGATCCAGCTCCAGAGAGCCATTAAGCTGATTAACCAATACCGTCACCAGCTGCAAACCGAGAGTTTGCGCCTGACGATAATCGAAATCCGCCGGCAACCCTACTCCGTCATCGGCCACCGACAGTTCCACCTCCCCGCTGCGATCTTTCATCGAAATGTTTATATGACCCGCCCGTCCATCGACAAAGGCATGCTTGTAGACGTTGGACAACAGTTCTGTAAGCAGCAGTCCGCAAGGAATCACCTTCTCGATATCGAGTTCGATATCCTGCACCGCCAAGCGGCAATCGACCTCCTGCCCAGGCGACCGAAAGATCTGCTCCAGCTGACCGATCAGGTTTTCCACATAGGCCTTGACGCTGACCTCGGCCAGGTTTTTGGACTGATAGAGCTGCTCATGGGCCAGCGCCATGGAACAGATGCGACTCTGGCTTTCCAGGAAACAGCTTTGCAGCTCTTTGTCGGTGAACTTCTGCGACTGCAGGAACAGCAGACTCGACACCACCTGCAAGTTGTTCTTTACCCGGTGGTGAATCTCCCGCAGCAGCACCTCCTTCTCCTCCAGCGAGGCCCGGATCAGTTCCTCGGTCCGCTTGCGCTCGGTAATGTCAAGGTAAGAGACAACCCCTGTGGGCCGATCCCGGTGTTCCATCACCCCGGCCGATATCAGCACACATTTCTCATCGCCAGTCTTGGTAATAAATGTGGCCTCATACTGCCCAGGCATCGGCTCGCCGTTCAACCGCGCCAGGCCGCACCTCTGGATGATTTCCTTGCAATTCTCAGTTGCCCACTCCCAAAACCGCATCCGCAGCAACTCGTCGACGCTGTAGCCAAACAAACGTTCAGTGGCGGGATTGGCATAGATGAGCTTTTCGCCCTGGAAAATA
>CAZKQY010000125.1:0-2294 GCA_964555005.1 uncultured Syntrophotalea sp.
ACTACAGCCCCGCAAAAACAAATGAGAAACATCGAATAGTCAAAACGAAGAAGTCTACCTGTTAGACTATTTCTGTTCCCCATTATAACCCGAGACCCCATGGGCCCTGAGTGTTTGCTGCTTAGTTGACTGCGTCCTTCAAACCCTTACCCGCTTTGAACTTGGGAGTCTTGGAAGCGGCAATCTCAATCTTTTTGCCAGTCTGAGGATTCTGGCCAATGCGAGCTGCGCGTTCGCCAACGCTGAAAGTACCAAAACCAACCAGAGCAACCTTGTCTCCTGCCTGCAGAGCTTCAGTTACAACGCCGATAAAGGCCTTGAGAGCTTTTTCTGAATCGGCTTTGCTAACACCAGCTTTATCTGCCATTGCATTTACGAGATCGGCTTTAGTCACAGTTCATACCTCCACTTGGATGAGATTTTATAAGCCCCGCGAAAACGCAGTACTTATATCAGAGTTTCAAAAAGAGTGTCAAGATTTTATTTCTACGAAAAATATCGCTGACCCCAAGAATCTGTCGGTCTTGACGGGCCGAAACGAAAAATCAACTGTTAGAGTCCAGATTTTCTAAAATTCAAGAGCAAATAGCAGGGCTATTCTAGTGACGAATTTCACCTTTGGCTGCACGGGGTAGACGCTTTTGCCCCGACAGAGATGGCAGAGGTGCCTCCACCTTGAGTGTTTCTACCACAACCTGGTCCATATGGCCCACAGGCACGATCTGCAAGGCTTTGAGGATAGCCTCAGGGACTTCCTCTAACTGCTTCTCGTTATCCTGTGGGATCAGCACCTTGTGAATATCCGCTCGTTTTGCAGCCAGCAGTTTTTCCTTAAGACCACCAATGGGCAACACCCTGCCCCGCAGTGTAATTTCACCGGTCATGGCGGTATCACGGTCAACAGGACGACCCGTAAGGGCAGAGGCCAGAGCAATAGCCATGGTAATTCCAGCAGACGGCCCATCTTTGGGAATGGCCCCCTCTGGAACATGAATATGTATCTCCACCTGCTGATAAAAATCCTTCTCCAAGCCAAGTTCCATCCAGCGGGAGCGAACGTAGGTAAGAGCGGCCTTAGCGGATTCCTGCATAACTTCACCGAGTTTTCCGGTAACCGTAAGCTTTCCCTGCCCTGGCAGTACCGCTACTTCGATATTAAGCAATTCGCCGCCGACTTCGGTCCAAGCCAGTCCGGTGGCCAAACCGACACAGCTTTCTTCCTCTTTAACTCCGTAATCGAAGCAAGTCACGCCCAACAATTCCCACACCTGACTGGTATCGATTTGAAAACACTGCTTCTTATCCGGGGACTTGACCAATTTACGAGCCAATTTTCGGGCAATATTGGCAATCTCCCGTTCAAGATTACGCACCCCCGCCTCCCGAGTATAGCAGCGAATAATTTCATAAATAGAGGCATCGGTAAACAGTATCTGCTCCGTGCCAAAACCATGCATCTTTACCTGCTTGGGGATAAGATATGACTTGGCAATATTGAGCTTTTCGTCTTCGGTGTAGCCCTCAATGCGAATAACTTCCATGCGGTCGAGCAAAGGCCTGGAGACACCACACAAACTGTTGGCTGTGGCAACAAACAACACATTGGAAAGATCGTAATCTACCTCCAGATAATGATCACAGAAGGTACTGTTTTGCTCCGAATCGAGCACTTCGAGAAGAGCGGAAGAAGGATCGCCACGAAAATCACTGCTCACCTTGTCGATCTCATCGAGAAGAATAACCGGATTTTTCACTCCGACTTTCCGGATCCCCTGCAGAACCTTGCCGGGCATGGCGCCAATATAGGTACGGCGGTGACCCCGAATCTCAGCTTCATCACGCATGCCGCCCAGAGAAATCCGCGCAAACTTTCTTCCTAAAGCCCGTGCGATAGATCGGCCCAGAGAGGTTTTACCGACACCAGGAGGACCAACTAGACAGAGTATCGGGCCCTTAATTTTTTTAACTAGAGCCTGAACCGCAAGATACTCGAGAATTCGTTCCTTGACCTTCTCAAGACCATAATGATCGGTTTCCAGGATCTGCTCGGCATGCTCAAGGTCGCGCCGGTCCCGAGTTCCTTTTTTCCAGGGCAACTCTACCAGCCAATCGATATAACCGCGAATAACCGTAGCTTCAGCCGAGGTCGGAGACATCATTTTTAACTTGCGCAATTCACTAAAAGCCTTATCTTGCCCTTCTTTGGACATACCTCGTCCGTGAATCGCTTTTTCTAGTTCTTTTATTTCATTATGAAACTCATCATGTTCACCGAGTTCCTTTTGAATGGCACG
>CAZKQY010000126.1:0-5113 GCA_964555005.1 uncultured Syntrophotalea sp.
TTGGCAGCATAAGCCAGCGGCCTTTATTCAGTAAAGAACATTTCAACCAGCGCGTTCCCTTTTTGCGCCATGGATGTTGCCGCAGGCGCTATCCATCGAGCCGCTTCCCTCCCTTTGGAGGCTATGCTAGCATGGCCCCATGTCCGACCTTCGCCAGAGCTTTTTCGATACCCACGTGCATCTCGACCGTCTTCCTGCCGGGCTCGATCCGGCCAGCGAAGTCGCCTTCGCACAGCAGCACCAGGTCCGCCGTTTTCTGCTGCCCGGCGTTGAGCCGCAACACTGGCGGCACCTGCTGGAGCTAGCCACGATTCTGCCCGACTGCCTCGCGGCACCCGGAGTACACCCCCTGGCCGCTGAAAGCTGGAATAACCCCTTGTCCAATCAGCTGCTGCAACTACTGGACAAATCGCAGGTCGTCGCCATCGGTGAGATCGGTCTCGACGGTTACCTTGCACACCCTGCGGCCGCAATCCAGGAACAGGCTTTTCGCGGCCAGCTGCGCCTGGCCCGCCAGTCTGGCTTGCCGGTGCTGCTGCACTGCCGCAAGGCTACCGGTCGGCTGTTGGATATTCTTCACCAAGAACAAACGGCCGACATCGGCGGCATCTGGCATGGCTTTTCCGGCAGCCCGGAGACCGCCCTCGCCGCTATCAAGTTAAATTTTGCCATCGCCTTCGGCGGCCCTTTGACCTGGCCCAACAATCGCCGTGGGCCGGAAGTGCTACAGAACCTGCCTGCCGAATGGATCGTACTGGAGAGCGATGCGCCGGACCAGACCCCGCATCCCCATCGCGGCGAAACCAACCGGCCGGCTTATCTTCGCCTGGTGGCCGAGAAGGTGGCGGCTCTACGCGGCTGGAGCTTGGAAGAAACCGCGCGGATCACCACCGCCAATGCCTGCCGAGTATTGAGGCTGAGCTGAAACCAAACCCTCTTGTCACAATCTATTTTTCACCGCAGAGTACGCCGAGGACGCAGAGAAACCCCGGAAGAAAGGGTTTAAACCCAAGCATCTGTTTTACCTCTGCGCTCTCTGCGCCCTCTGCGGTAAATAGGATTTGCAACTTGGCTTAAAACCTTACATGCAATCTGCCCACAAAGATTATTTTGGAGCTTGAAAACATGGAACATCATCGTTTTGAACGTCTCGAACTGCTGGTCGGCAACGACGGCCTGCAGCGCCTCAAAAATGCCTCCGTAGCCGTGGTTGGGGTTGGCGGAGTCGGCAGCTACGCCGCCGAAGCCCTGGCCCGGTCCGGCATCGGCCGTCTCACCCTGATCGACTTCGATCACATTGCCCTCAGCAACATCAATCGACAGATTCACGCCCTGGAGCAAACCGTCGGCCGCACCAAGGTGCAGACCATGGCCGAACGCTGCCTGTCGATCAATCCGGCAGCTGAAGTTCGCCCCATTGAGGCCTTTTACAGCGCTGAAACCTCTGCCGAGCTGCTGGCCGGGGGCTACGACTACCTGTGCGACTGCATCGACAGCATTACCTCCAAGTTGCACCTGATCGAAAGCTGCATGAACAGCTCGATTCCCGTCATATCGGCCATGGGCGCGGCCAACAAACTCGATCCGAGCTTAATCCGGGTTGGCGACCTGGCCCGCACCCAGACCTGCCGCATGGCCCGCATCATGCGCAAGGAACTAGGTCGACGGGGCATCCGCCGCGGGGTCAAAGTGGTCTACTCCCTGGAAGAATACCGCGCCCTCAACACAGAAGCTCCACCAGAATTCGATACGACAACCGGTCATCGGCCGCGAGTCACCCTCGGCAGCTCATCCTATATTCCGCCCCTCTTCGGCCTGACCATGGCCGGAGAAGTGATCCGCGAACTGCTGGAAGGGCGTTAGACTTGACCGCCACCTTTGCCTTCCAGGCTGGCCTGTTGGCGGCTATCGGCCTGCTGGCCGGCTTTCTCAACGTGCTGGCCGGCGGAGGTTCCCTGTTGACCCTGCCGGCGCTGATCTTTCTCGGTCTGCCCGCGGCCACGGCCAACGGCACCAACCGCATCGCCATCCTCAGTCAGAACCTCTTTGCCGCCGCCTCCTTTCGCCGGCACGGCGTGCTGCCGCTGCGCCTGGCCCTGCTCTGCGCCGGGCCGGCCCTGCTTGGCAGCTATCTCGGTGCCAACCTGGCCATCAACATCGATGAACAACTTTTTAAGCGTCTGCTGGCCGGCATCATGATCGGCGTCCTGCTCTTTAATACTATCGACCCCATGAAACACTGGCGCGGCACGGAAGACCTGCACCTCAGCCGCTGGCGTATTGTCATCTTGATCCTCACTTTTTTGGCCATCGGCGTCTATGGCGGCTTCGTTCAAGCAGGGGTCGGCTTTCTGATCATCAGCGCCCTGCTGGCCCAGGGCCTCGACCTGGTGCGCATCAATGCGGTCAAGGTCGTGGTGGTCGGCATCTTCACCCTGACCGCCCTGGCGGTCTTCATTCAACACGGCCAGGTCAATTACGGCCTCGGCCTGGCCCTGGCCGCCGGAAATTCCATCGGTGGCCTCATCGCCACCCGCATGGCGATCAGCAAAGGCCACGACTGGATCAAAAAGATTGTCACCCTTACCGTGCTGGCCTTCGCCATCAAATTACTCATTGGCTGATTTTTTTTCTACTGGCCACAACAGCCTCAAAAATATCCAGCCACCTAAAATTACCCTCCCACCCTTTGCAATCCAAACATCTCTGATATAATCATCACCAAATTGGACCCAACGCGAATTGAACCAATAACTAAAAATTTCTTAAAACAATATTTGATTTATTCCCGGTTTTTTACTACAAAAGACTGCAGCAGGCTTTTTCAACACAGCTAGCGCCAGGAATCCAAATTGAACAGGACCTTAACACTAGCGGGCAAGAATCAGACAATTCACCGCGGGGAGGAGACAGGCTCAATAAATCTAGCCCCTTCCAGTGACCGACGAGAGGATACTCTCGGCGGCATGCCGCCCCCGAGGCATATCCGCTCCTCCATAACAGGTGTTCTGTTTTGTGACAACATGTCGTCTTTTGTAACAAACTGCACCAGTTGGAAATTTCTATTTAAGTCTGTTGGCTTATTTTTCGAGGAAAAACCTATAGAGTTTCAGCTAGATACCCTTACAACTCAGGTTATTGACACATGGCACCGAAATTGCCTTTGTTAAAACACCTGTTTATTTTTAAAATGCAAAGCAAGCCTTTTCCAGAAAGGAGGTACAGCTGACAGCAAGGCAAGACCGATAAAAGATCAACCAGTTCCCGTTTTACACCCCAACCGGGAACTCGCGACTTTTGGTATGGCTGACCACAGCTGAACTACCGTACCCGGGAAAAAGAAGCTCCTCGAGCCCTTTTTCTGGTAAGCCAGTTGACAGCTTCCCGCCCAGGAGTCGGCAAAAAAAGTAAAAGATGGAGGTTTTTGGACCGGACTCCGCAAGGAGTTCTGCAGGCGACCCATCCCAGCGCCTGTACATTCGACAAACCGTGTATATCTATGTTATCAGGAGGCAACACAAGATGAGATTTACTAAGATTTCCCTACTGGCCCTTTTGGCCGCGATGATGTTCTTCGCATCCACCGCTTCGGCTGCCGTAGTTATCGGCGGCGCCGACGGCTGGTCCTTCAGCACCGACGGTATGGTTAACCTCTTCGCCACTTATCAAAATTCTGACGATCTGCCCACCGGCGTCAACGGCGCTTACGCCACCGACGAAGACGGCATCCGCGTCAAAAACGGCTTCTTGCCGAACATCCTGGCCTTCAACATCAAGGCCCCGACCATGAATGGCCTCGACTTGGGCGCCCGCTTCGGCTTCTATCCCGGTTCCGCCCAAAGCAATACCAAGAACACCTTTAACGGCCAGATCGACATGCGTGAAGTGTTCTTCACCGTCGACGGCAACTTCGGCCAATTGATGATCGGTAAAGGCCTGAGCCTGTTCCTTGGCCAGAACCTGCTCACCGAGCAGACCCTGATGGGTGCCGGCCAACTCGGCAGCGCCCTGAGCCTCAGCGACGCAGGCGTCACCCTCGGCCGCATCGGTTACGGCTACATCTACCCCAACTTCAACGCCCAGATCCGCTACACCACCCCCGACATGGCTGGCTTCAAATTTGCTATCGGCGCATACGACCCGAGTATTATCGGCTCCGCCGCAGGCACCACTGGCCTCACTAACGACAAAGATGTCGCCATTGGAATCGCAGCAACTGAGACCAAGATGCCCCGCTTTGAGGGCGAAATTTCCTACGCTGGCACCTTTGGCGATGGTGGCGTCCTCAAGGCCTACACCAACGGGATGTGGCAGGAAGCTGACTTCGCTGCCACCTCTGAAGACGTCACCGCATGGGGCGTCAGCGGCGGCATCATAGTTGGCATGGGCGGCTTTGAGCTGTCCGGTTCCGCCTTTACCGGCGAGGCCCTCGGCACCAACTTGATGCTCGATACCGACTCCCTCGACTCGACCGGTGAAGAACGCGAGACCATGGGCTACATCGCCCAGCTGACCTACACCATGGCCAACGAAGGCAAGACCAAGTTCGGCGTAAGCTACGGCGCCAACGAATTTGACGAGACCAACGCAGACAAAGCTGACCGTCTTGCAGGTAACGCCTGGATCGAGTCCCAAGCCATGCTGACCTTCATGGCCACCCAGGACATCACCCCCAACCTGAAGCTCGTCGCCGAAGTCAGCTTCGTTGAGCACGAGTGGCAGGACGGAAGCGACTGGAATGCTGAGCAGTTCAGTGTCGGCACCTTCTTCCTCTGGTAAGCAACACTGCTGGCATTTGACACAGAAGGGGACTTGCAAGCAGCAAATCAACTGTTATCATGAAACCATGCTTAGTGTGATTCCGACAATTTGAACCGAAAGTCTCGAACGAAAGGAAGATCATCATGCGCAAACTGGTTGCACTGACAACGTTGATTTTGGCCTTGGCGGCATTCGGTTGTGCCCCGGCCAAGCAAATGCCTAGCGACAAGACCCTGATCAAATGTACCACCTGCGGTGTCGAATTCACCGTAGAAGAAGGAATGAGCGCTTATGAGGCAGCCCACGGTCATTAGTGGCTGACTGACAAATGTTTAACTAGCGGGCCGGGAAA
>CAZKQY010000127.1:0-2731 GCA_964555005.1 uncultured Syntrophotalea sp.
ACACGCTTTGAAACCAGTGTTGTCGCTATTATGGCCAAAAAACTGCGGTCATATCCGTTGTGCCGCTTGAGCAGCACGCGACTTTTTGCGACGCCATCAAATATTATGTTTTTCAGATTGTTAAGCTAAGGCGCCCTGATGGCGGCGCAGTACGGTCAACTGTTCGGCAAGATCGAAGCTTACAGATAGACCGGCGGTCTTCAGCAATGTGGGCACAACGGCTTCTGGTTGGCAGCGAGGGAAGGAGGAGGCGCACAGGTGGTGGATCAGGCGGGTGGTTTTGAGGCCGTCGAACCAGTCGTGAAACGCTTTTAAACGAGCCTTGGGCCGGGGGTGGTTGACCGCAAGCCTGTCCCATATGTCGGCAAAGTTTTCATTAAGAAGAAAATTTGCGAGTGGTGCGCTGTGTTGTTCTGCCCGGCGCTGCAGCGTATCACCATCAGCTTCGTCTTGTTCATGGATCAATTGCAACCAGTCCCCGAGGAGAAAATAGCAGGCTGCTGGATAAAAGAGTACCGCCGTGGTATCCCCGGCCAGCAGGGCGTTTACGCTGCGACCCGTGCCGAAAGGGGTGCGTGCGGAAGAGCGGGCCGAGGGGTAGACCACGGTGCCGCTGAGCTGTGCAACACCGGCGGTTTTAGCTAGTTGCTGCAGAAAATAGAAGTCTTCCCCGGCTCGTCGGCGGTTCATGCCGCCGGCGCGGGCGTAGGCTGTGGCCCGGCAGGCCATTGTGGCGCCGACGGTATGAAAGGCGTAGGGCGAACCGGCCAGGGTCAGGCCGAGAAGGTGGCTGCGTAAAAAGAGTTCGTAGCGGGAGATGGCTTCCTCATGGGCCGAATCGTCGCCGGGTTGGTGGCAGAAGGGCACCACCGCCGCTCCGGCGGTCGCTTGGCGAAAGTGGTTGTGCAGGGCGGGCAGATAGTCGGGCCGCACCAGGGTGTCGGCGTCGAGAGCGATGAGCAGCGGGTCGGATTTTCCGAAACAGAGCCGTTGCAGGGCCAGATCGAAGCCGATTTTGCGGGCCAGGCCGACTCCGCCGTCCTTGACCGGCAGTTCCAAACCCGGAGAGGCCGCATTGATCCAGGCCAATTGCAGACCTGGATGTTTCCAGCAGCCATCGGCAAGTTTCCTCAGGGTGTGGTGATTGTCGTTTTTATCCGCAACAGTGCTGTCCGGGCGCTGGTTGATTATTAAAAGTATCAGAGTTTCGGCCAGCTGTTCGGAAGGGTTGGCAGCCAGGGCTTTGAGGGTAGCGGGCAGGCTGGCATTTTCGGCCAGGACGGGGATCACCACCGCCATGGAGAAATCCTTACGTCCGTTGCCGACGATGCGCCACGGGCCCTTGTCGGCGCGACGGGTCAAATAGCGGGCGACGGGTTGAGGTCGGGTGTTCATGATGCGGCAGACTGAGGCTGTCGACCTGCCTCGGCGGCTATGTGCAACAATTCTTTTAGCGGTTCTCCAGCGCCGTTAAGCCAGTGAATGGCGACGCCCTGTTTTTCCATACGCCGGAACCAGGTCTCCTGGCGTTTGGCGAACTGATGAATGGCGCTGTTGAGTTTTTGAAACATGTCGTTGCGGTTTAGTTGGCCCTGCAGGTGTTGGGCGACGAGGCGGTATTCAAGGCCATAATATTCGAGATTGACATAGGGGATGCCGGCCTCATGCAGATGCCGCACCTCCTCGATCATCCCTTCGGCAAGGCGCTGCTTGAGGCGTTCGGTGATGCGTTGGCGCAGTACCGAACGGTCCCAGCGTACGCCGAACACCAGCGGTTCGATGGCCGGCAGGGGTAAGGGGGCGGTATTCCCTTCGCCTGTGGCGATTTCAATGGCCCGCACCAGTCGCTCTGGATCCTGCAGATCGCTGGTATTGTGCTGCTCGGGGCGCAATTGCAGCAGGCGTTGTTGTAAATCATTCAGGTTTAGTTCGGCGAGTTCAGTGCGCAGAGCGGGATTCTCCGGCACCTTGACCAATTGGTAGCCGCGCAATGCGGCATCGAGATAGAGCCCGGTGCCGCCTACTAGAATCGGCAATCGACCACGGTTCTGAATATCCTTAAAGGCGGTGATAAAACACTCCTGAAAGTCGAAGACACTGAATTCGCTGCCGGCTTGGACGATGTCGATGAGGTGGTAAGGGATGTCACCGTATTCGGCCAGGTCCTTGCCAGTGCCGATGTCCATGCCGCGAAACACCTGGCGGGAGTCGGCGGAGATGATCTCACCTCCAAATTGTTCAGCGGCGGTCACCCCAAGGCGAGTTTTTCCCGAAGCGGTGGGACCAAGAATGACGAGCAGGTTGCAACTCATAGGTTTATCGAGATCCTTACTTTGCAAAGCCGCGCGAGCGGGTAAACTTAAACCCAGAACCACTCCGCAGATATGGAGTGTCTATTTAGTAATGCATTCGCAAAAACGTTATTTGTTGTCCGTGCGGAAATGCTGGTCGTCATGATAGAAGTTTTTATCGGTAAGTTCAATGATTGAGCTGTAGGTCACTTGATTCCTTCTTTCTTTTGATGGTTATCTCTGGTAGATTTAGTTTTTAATAATCCATCCCATTGCTGGTTTATCGGCACAGCCTTTTGATACTGTTATCTATGACCTCAGCACCTCGTGACATCGACCCCGCTAGCGACCAGCCCCTTGTCGTACCCCGCGCCGAGCATCGCATTTCCCGTAAGCAAATTGACGAGAATACTCTCAAGGTTCTGTACCGATTGCGCCGG
>CAZKQY010000128.1:0-2155 GCA_964555005.1 uncultured Syntrophotalea sp.
CCTCAAAAAGAGGCCGGATATACGGCAGCAATCTTGTCCCTGTCATCAAGTTACAAAACCCTTGCAAAAGGGGGGGAGACCATATACGGACTTGACGGGCCGAAACGAAAAATTGGCTGTTTGAGATCAGATTTTTGAGGATTTGAGAGTGAATAGCAGGGCTATTTGGCGAAAATTGTCTCCTGGTGCGGTTTACGAGGGAAATATTGACGGTTGGCAGCAAGTTGACAAAAAGGGTATAATCAGCCAGACGCAAGTTTCCGTTTCCGGATTGAACCATCTTAGTAGCAGTGCAAGAGCAAAGGAATATAATGATTACGTCTCGTAGATATCCAGCGGCTTTAGCCCGGGTATTGCTTCAGGTTATATTGTTGGCTCTTTTGCTGGCCCCCTCCGGTGTTCGTGCGGCCGAGAGCAGTGAGGAGTTTAATGTTGAAGGAAACGCGGTGAAAAAGGGAAATGTCTTCAACTGGTTTTTTGGAGCAGCACCCCTGATGCCAACCCAGCACGGCACTGTCATTGTTGAAGCTTATCATGATAAGAATGACAACCAGTTACGTGATGTTGGTGAAGAGTCCATTGACCAAGCTGTGGTTTGCATAGTTGAAGAGATCGTTTATCAAGTCCCTGCATTTATTCCTGGTTTGAATAACGGGATGAACTATACCTTTTTGTTTGAAGGTGAAGGATTTCAGCCATCGATCAAGAAAAAGGATGTCTTTATCAAAAAACGGGGTCAGATTATTCGTATCGACATTCCTTGCCACCCTGTCCTTCGTCAGGAAGTGCATGCCAGCACCATGTAATCCATAATCTATCGCAACGTAAGGTGTAAAAAGTATCCGTATAGGTTTTGTTAGTTGATGTAAGTTGTTGGAAAAATATCGGTTTGTGTTCTGTTTGGTTAGTCGTGTCAATTAATTCTGAGGCATTTTGGTTGCTGTCAAGGCGCGACGACGCAGGCCTAGTCTGAGTTAATCCGAGGAGGAGTAACGCAGACAGCGGCCAAAAGGACCAGAATTAGAAGGCAGGATTAACCGTACAGGGCACTAGCAGACCCTCTGTTAAAACAAAAGGCCGCCCATTGGGCGGCCTTTTGTTTTATAGGTATTTATTCAATTTTTTGTTCTTCTTCTGTCTCGTTCTGAACGGCTTCATCGGCTGAAGGTTGCCCCGTTTGACAGGCCAGCTGGTTGGTTGATTGCATTAAAGTTTTTCTAGCCCTTTCGATCTGAGCCATGGCCCCTTCGGCTTGTGTCAGCACCGTCTCTATCTCTGTGGCCACCAAGTCGAGGCGTTGATTTATGTCTTCCACCTGTTGCGTTACGCGGGTTACTTCCTTAGTTACCCTTTCCGCTTCTTTTGCAAGAATTACAGCTTTCTCACTCAGGACCTCCAGCCGAGCCTTGGCTTCATGCGAAACCTGTGCGGCTTGATCGACGTTTGCTAGGGCCTGTTCAACTACTGGTGCAACTTCTCCGTTAATTTGCGGTGCGGGCTGGCTGATCTCAGTTTTTGAATCGGTCGTCTTTTCCGCTTCTTTTTGCTCCTTTTTTTCGGTGCAGCCTAGAATTAGAGTCAGACTCAAAATCGATACCATGAATAAGCGCAACATTTTTACCTCCAGAGAATTGGTGTTAATCAAAGAATCTCTTAACACAACCATTTTATACGAACGTATTCCAGTAATCCAGCAGTTTGTATCCATGCCTTTAGTTCGTAACGTTGGCCCATTAGGTGCCTTTTAATATTTGCCTTGGTGGCCATAAATAGCACTTTATCCTCAATAAATATTTTCTTGAATAGATTGAAATAGTCCGAGAACCTTTTAGACTGTCTAAGTATTTTCGCTAATTATTGTCCATCCGGAAACTATGGATGGACACAGCGCAGTTTTCATATGAAAAAAGGGCCGTTTTCGGTTGAAAGCTAATTAGTCTCTCTGCCAGCGGATCATAAGTTCTTTAAACGGAGGGTATGTCGATGGTGGAAAAGAAGCAATTGAGGATTGCGACTCGTAATTGTGGGTTCATTGATCCTGAAAACATTGACTCCTATATTGCCGCAGGAGGTTACCAGGCTCTGGGGAAGTGTCTTACCGAGATGACTCCAGAGGCGTTGATCGAAGAGATTAAAAAGAGTGGTTTGCGGGGTC
>CAZKQY010000129.1:0-4695 GCA_964555005.1 uncultured Syntrophotalea sp.
CTCTAACTTGCGACTGGAGAAAATGCCGGTGGCATAACCGTAAAACAGCAGAGACAACAGCATTTCGGGATGATGTGCTTTGGAACCGCGACCAGCATAAGATGATTTGATTGTCGTCAGATCGAGCTGTCCGACAATCTCAACAACAAAGCGGGCCAGGTGACCTTCAGGCAACCAATCGTCCATTGAGGGCGGTAACAGAAACAGGGTGTCTCGATCAACTTGGCGGAATGTATCTCTCATGAATTGTTCACTTTCGCGGGAATTTTAAATGCCCCGCGAGTTTAACATTTTACGGTCGGAAAGTCCGACAAACTGCTAGTCGAAAATTTTTCTTCATTGATCAGAAAAAAATTACGGCGATTTACCAGACCCCTCACATATGACATGACACTACTCCTGAATTATTTGTAGAAAATGTTACTATTAACAGGCAGGTCAATTTATAAGGGTTGGTACTTTGTTCTGGATAAGGAATGGTTATGGTTGAGGTTAAGGGTGGGCGATATCGGCATTACAAGGGTCGGGAATATCTGGTTCTTGGCGTGGCCCGTCATTCGGAAACAGAAGAGGAACTGGTGGTTTATCGCCCTCTTTATGGCAAGGGAGAGTTGTGGGTCAGGCCTTTGGAAATGTTTATGGAAAAGGTAGACAAGGAGACGGGTACTGTTCTCCGATTTGAATATACGGGAGAAGGTTCTTGCTGAATTTAGTCCCTTGGGGCTGTGGCGTTTTCGTGGTTGGAGAAGCCGATGAAGATTGTGGTGCTGGATGGCTATACGCTCAACCCCGGGGATCTTGACTGGGCAGGTCTCGCTGCCTTGGGTGAATTGCAGGTTTATGATCGCACACAGCCTGCAGAGCTTCTGGAAAGGGCTGCAGGGGCTGAGATCCTTTTGACCAACAAGGTGGAGCTCGATAGTTTTTCGATCGAAGCATTACCTGAGCTGCGTTATGTCGGTGTTCTGGCTACGGGATACGATGTGGGTGATCTTGTTGCGGCGCGTCGCCATGGTATCGCCGTAACCAATGTGCCGGGTTACAGTACTTCCTCTGTGGCGCAGATGGTCTTCGCGTTGCTGTTGGAGATGACCCAGCAGGTAGGTCACTATAGCCGCTTGGTGCTGCAAGAAGGCCGCTGGGCAGGTAGTTCCGCTTTTTGTTTTTGGGATCGGCCATTGCGGGAATTGGCGGGTCTGCATCTGGGGTTGGTGGGCTTCGGCCAAATCGGTCGTCAGGTTGCCCGCGTGGCTGCTGCCTTTGATATGAGGATACTGGTTCATACCGCCCATCCGAACAAGTACCGACGCTGGCAAGATACGGAAGGCCTTGTGTTCTTAGGTCTTGAACAACTCTTTGCCCAAAGTGATGTTGTGAGTCTGCATTGTCCCTTAACGTCAGATACGGTCGGCCTGGTCGATGTCTCATTGCTGAAATTGATGAAGCGGCGGGCGTTGCTCATCAACACAGCTCGTGGTTCCTTGCTCAACGAACAGGCGGTGGCCGCCGCCCTTAACAGTGGACGGTTGGCAGGCCTCGGTATTGATGTTTTGTCAAAGGAACCACCCGTCGGCGACAACCCCTTACTGACTGCGGCTAATGTGTATGTTACTCCTCATATCGCTTGGGCTACCGAAGAAGCCCGTGGTCGCCTGTTGGATATTGCCATTGCCAACATCAAGGCTTTTTTAACCGGACAGCCGGCCAACGTGGTCAATTAACGAAGGTTTTCTTTTCTCTGTTTTGTCAGGTTTTTTCTAACTGGGGGTTGCAATTATTGGGTTGTTCGTTGGCGTGATCTTGCCAGGGAACTTTGGTGTGAATAACTCGTCAAAGTTAAGCTTGGATTGCCTTTTACCTTGAAAATTCAACGAGTTGTTCTGTTTGAAATTTTTTCTTTCGTTGTGTGCGTTCGGTTATGACGTATTGCCAAAACATTATTTACGTAACTAATTGTATTTCAACATAAAATAAAATATGCTCAAAAAATAGGCAGGTTGTTGGGGGTGCCGAAGAGAGCTGTGGTCTCATGGTTGTGTACAGCCTTATGCACAGGTCTTCCACAGTTTTTGTTGAGAAGTAACCAAGGGTCCCGATTGGACAGGGTTTTTTTAGTTTTCGGTTAGGTCTGTTGCTTCTTGCCAAAGATTTCTTATTTCTTCTAATGAGGCTTGCCGAAGGGATCGTCCGCATTTCTCAAGAGAGGTTTCGACATGCCTGAACCGGAAGATGAAGCGGCCGACTGTTTTGCGCAATGCTTCCTCGGCATCGATCTTTAAATAGCGACCGAGATTGGCAGAGGCAAACAGCAGGTCGCCGAGCTCGTCTTCGATTGCTTGCTGGTCGTTTTCTTTTAGAGCCTGCTCAAGTTCGGCCATTTCTTCATGGAGTTTGGCCAGGGCGTCTTTGACTTCCGGCCAATCAAAGCCCGCTCGGCTGGCTCGTTCGGTTAATTTTCTGGCATGCATTAGTGCGGGCAGGCCTGGAGGAATGGAACCAAGGGTCGTCGTGGTCTTGAGTTGCGATCCCTTTTCTTGTTTTTTGATTGCTTCCCATTGTTCGGAGACGTCGGCCGCTGTCCGGCATTCGCTGTCGGCGAAAACATGCGGATGGCGACGCTCCAGTTTGTCGGCGATGCCGGTGATTACATCGACCATGCTAAAATCACCACGTTCTTCGTAAATGCGCGCCTGAAAGACGATTTGAAGCAGCAGGTCACCGAGTTCTTCGCAAATCAGCTCAGGTTGACCGTTGTCGATGGCTTCGAGGGTTTCGTAGCATTCTTCAAGTAGAAATGGTTTGAGTGTCTCTGGTGTCTGTTCAATGTCCCAGGGACAGCCTTTAGGCCCTCGAAGTCTGGTCATTATATTTAGCAGGCGCTGTATGGCATTTGCGGCCTTAGTTTGTTGCATAATTCCTCCAGGTGGTCTGGGCGGTTGTTGTCGCCTTTTAGGGGGTATGGGATGGATTTTGTTTTTGTGACATTATCGCAAGAATCGCTTTTCAATGATAGGGCCGACAGGGTATGGAATAGCGCCTTTTTGCGGCTTTGGCCGGGAATGGTTTTTGCCTTGACAAAATAGGGGCAGGCTTTATACTACCCGCTTATTCAGCGGTGGCTGGGGAGGACAGGCGTGTTTATTTCTGTGGATGAGTTAAAAGAAGCGGGCCTGCTTCTGAATCTTGAAGAGCCGTTGACGGCGTTTCCTGTGTTGGTCGAGATTGCAGAAAGTGGTTCTTTCCAATTTGTTGGCCCGGTAAAGATAGAGGTAAAGGTTTTTCAGGTTCACGAAATGGTGGAGGTTGAAGGGCAGGCGACTGTCTGTGCAATTGTTGCCTGTAGCCGTTGCCTGAAAGAATTCGAGCAGTCTGTTGTTGCTGATTTTGTTTTGACGTACTGTCGTGAATTGCCCCAGGTCGACGTCGATGATGACGATGATGAAGGTGCTGAACTCAGTGCTGAAGATATGGGTTTGATCCTCTTCGATGGACATGAAATCGATCTCTCGGAAAGCATTCAAGAACAGTTGGTGATGGCTTTGCCCAGCAGACCGGTTTGTGATGAAAAGTGCAAAGGGCTTTGTTCGCAGTGTGGTGTGGATCTTAATTTTGCTTCCTGCGATTGTCATCCTCAGGTTGTTAATTTGAAGATGGCTGCCTTGAAGGATTTTAAGGTCAAAAAAACATAAATAAGCCGCTAACAGTGGTGGTTGATGGCAGGAATTCAGTCGGTGGCAGTTGTGGCTGACACATAAGGAGTATATAAAATGGCGGTACCAAAGAAAAAAACATCCAAATCTAAACGTGACATGCGTCGGGCTCACGATGGCCTTACCGCTCCCGGTATGTCCATTTGCCCTCAGTGTAAAGAGCCTAAGCAACCCCATCGGGTTTGTGGCAGCTGTGGTACCTATAAGGGTAAAGATATTACCGAGACTGATGCATAAATAAGAGGTCAGCCGCTTGAAGGAAAAAATAGTAGTTGCCGTTGACGCCATGGGCGGAGACAATGCACCCGCCGTAGAGGTTCAGGGTGCTGTTGCGGCTGCCCGGCGTTGGGGTGTGTCTATTATCCTGGTCGGGGATAGAGACAGGATTGAGGACTGTCTGGCCCAGGAGTCGATTGCGGGTCTCGATATTCGTGTTCAACATGCCAGTGAAGTGATCGGTATGAAGGAGTCGGCTTCCGACGCTGTGCGTAAGAAGAAAGACTCCTCGGTGCGGGTCGCTTTTGATTTGGTGGGTAATGGCGAGGCTCATGCGGTAGTCAGCGCCGGAAATTCTGGTGCCACTCTGGCCGTCGGTATGTTTCGGCTTAAGCGTATTCGCGGTATCGACCGACCCGCTATCGCTACCATCATGCCTAATATGGTGGATCAAACGGTGGTTCTCGATGTCGGCGGTACCGTCGATTGTAAGCCGGCTCATCTTGCGCAATTCGCTTTGATGGGAGAGATATATGCCCGATCGGTCCTGGGGAAGACCCGCCCACGGGTTGGCATCCTCTCCAATGGGGAAGAAGAGAGCAAGGGCAACGATTTGACCCGCCAGGTTCACCATTTGCTTAAGGGGTCGGAGCTTAACTATCTCGGTTTTATCGAAGGGCGTGATCTCTTTAACGGTAAAGTCGATGTCGTTGTTTGCGATGGTTTTGTCGGTAATATTGTCCTCAAGGTGTCCGAAGGGTTGGCCGAA
>CAZKQY010000130.1:0-10990 GCA_964555005.1 uncultured Syntrophotalea sp.
GACGGGGGTAATAATTGTCAAGGCTATAACCGCCACGGTGTTGGGGCTGAAAGTGGCACTGCGGGGTGATAAGGGGCTAATACTGGTGAAGACAGAGGGCTTGTTGGAAGTCATTGACTCTATTGAAAAAGGGCCAGATTTTTAGGTCTGACCCTATAAGATTTACCAAATAACCTTTAGGTGTAGAGTGTTTTGTCTACCAAGATGTTAAGGACACAGGGGCCTTGGTTGTATGGGTTGTAAAAAGTTAGCTGACAGTTTTTGCCGAGTAAATACAATTATCAGACGCCTAATAAGCAGCCAATTTGTAAAAAGCATGTCGGTTGTAATGTCTGGCACGGCAATCGCTCAAATTGTTGGCTTTGTCCTGACTCCAGTTATCAGTCGATTGTTTAATGCGACTGACTTTGGCATGTTTGGCTCTTTTAATTCAATAATGTTTGTTTTTGTGGCCGGAGTTACTCTCCAATATTCGCAAGCCATTATGTTGCCAAAGCAGGACAATGATGCAGCAAATGTCTTCGCCGTTTCGATTTTATCAGTTTGTGTAATATCACTGCTTACGTTTGTTTTTACTTGGATTTTTTCTGATTGGTTTTTGGGTATTTTGAATGTTCGCCATGACCAATGGATATTATGGCTGCTTCCGGCGTGTGTCTTTGTTTGTGGAATTAATCAAACATTTCAAGCCTGGTGTGTTCGAAGAAAATCCTTTAAACGAACCGCTTCTTCGCAGGTTATTCGTGCTGGGTCTGTCAATGCGCTGCAAATAGCTTCAGGGGTTGCCCGACAAGGAAGCGGCGGGCTGATTGTAAGTTCTGTTGTCGCCGATGGCTTGGCTAGTATTAATTTAGCTGCTCAGGTGTTTTCTTTAGACAGGGCTTTTTTTAAAAAGTCTCTTGCCTGGGAAAAGGTAAAAAAATCATTCGCTGAATATCGCGAATTTCCGCTTTATGCCGCACCACAAAATGTCATGAATGCTTTGTCACAAGGGTTGCCGGTTCTATTGCTGGGTCACTTTTATGGTATTGAGACAGCGGGGGCGTATGCATTTGGGGTGAGGGTTATCAGTGTGCCATTCAATTTTGTTAGAACTGCGCTCAGACAGGTTTTGTTTCAAAGGGTAAGTGAAATATACAATCGTGAACAGGCACTTTTCCCGCATTTTCAAAAGATGACCTTAGGGCTTGTGGCGCTTGTTTTACCCCCGTCACTTTTGTTTTTCGTATTTTCAACAAGCCTCTTTTCATGGGTGTTCGGCCAGCATTGGCAAACAGCAGGTGAGTTTGCCGGGTGGCTTGTCCTTTGGTTGATGATTGGTTTTTGCAATGTTCCGTCTGTGCTGATTGCTCGGGTTCGACGAAAGCAGAAGCAGCTTTTTATCTATGAAGTTTTTCAATTATCTTTACGGTTTACTTGTCTTATTATTGGAGGTTTATACTTAAATGTCCATATGACAGTAATACTCTTTACTGTTGTCGGGATATTTACCAATTTTGCGTTGATTTCCTGGGTGGCGTGGGACCTTAAGCGCAGCACTGTTCGTCCCGAAATTTATACGTTATCAAAGGATTACTCAGCTTAAAATTAGATCGTGTGGTTATAAGGCCATTTTAGAACATACTTCTTGGAAACCCTTGCATGAGTGATTACAAAAATTTCCTGTTATAACGTAACAACACCTAAGAAATTGTAGGTGTATCCCTATTTTGGGTATTTTTTAATAAAAGACATTATCTATTCGTTTCTTTTGTCTGTTAACTGACTCAGATAAAGGGAAAACGGAGTGGAGTAGGACGCTATGGTTAAGGTTAAGGATTTGAAAATAGCAATCCACCATCGATCTGAGAGTTTTTCAGAAAGATGGATTGCTTATTGTGAAAATACCGGTATTCACTACAAGTTGGTGAATTGCTTTCATTACGATATTCTCTCGACCTTAAAAGAATTTGATGTTTTGCTTTGGAACTGGTCTCATGGAAACAGTCGAGATGTACGGGTCGCCCCCTCTGTTATTTCTGCCGCTGAAAGAATGGGGATGTCGGTGTTTCCCTGTTCAGCAACATGCCAATCATTTGACAATAAGGTAGCGCAAAAATATCAAATGGAGTCTGTCGGTGCACCATTGGTTCCCACTTATGTCTTTTATGATGAGGCCGCTGCAATTGGATGGCTTGAGCAAACGTCATATCCCAAAGTGTTCAAATTGAGTCGAGGAGCTTCCTCGCTGAATGTCCGTTTGGTAAAAAGTCTTGCTGAGGGCAAGTCTTTGGTCAAAAAGGCCTTTCATTCCGGTTTTAAGAATACCTCAGGCCACGTTAAGCAAAATATTGCTCAGTTGTCATCAAAGCGAAAAGCAAGCTTGAATGAATGGGGGGCAAAGATTAAGAGACTACCCAACACTCTACTTAATATTTATCGTTTAAATAAAACGATGGGTAGGGAGATTGGCTATGTGTATTTTCAGGAATTTGTTCCAAAACAGAAATTTGACACTCGGGTAGTGGTTATTGGAGATCGAATTTTAGCGTTTCGGAGATTTACGCGGGAGAATGATTTCAGAGCATCTGGAAGTTCAATGGTTGATCATAATCCCGACGCGATAAGCAAAGCTGCTCTGCAGGTGGCTTATGAGACCTCTGTCAAGTTGGGACTGCAATGTGCGGCTTACGATTTTGTTATGGACGAATGTGGCAACCCGCTAATCATAGAGGTCAGTTATACGTTTCCATCCGGTAAAAGATCTCAATTGAAAGATTGTCCAGGCTATTGGGATGAAAAGTTGAACTGGCATCAAGGCAAAATCTGGCCACAGGATGCTATTATCTCTGACCTTATAAAAACGGTGTGTTTCGACTGATGAATGACAATAGCTTCGATACTGCCTCTTCCGGTTCTCGGACAATGTCGCCAAAGTTTTTACAGTGGTCAATCGCAGCTGCGACGTTTTCTTATGTTGTGGTTGCGTTCGGGTTTAAGGGGGTGCCAGGTGTTTCGCGGCTGGCTCTTTACTCAGCAGCATTTCTTTGTTTGTTGATTCCCCTGAGAAGCTTATCAGGCATTAGGCTCCCACTCTGGATTGCACCTATCCTCTTGTTTTACTCTTATTTGGCCTTGCCTGCCCTTGCGTATGAGGGCACGTCTTTTGACAAGTTAGGGGCGATGATTGTTGTGTTGGTCGGGACACTTTCAATTGGCGTAGCTTTGCAAAACCAGTTTGTTTCTTACAAGGTTGTAGCTTATGGCGCAGTGGTAGCTGCAATCTTGAATGTTGTTGCGGTGCAGCTCGGTATTGACACAACACCCATTGGTGAGATCGGTCGCTCTTCAGGATTGATGGGCAACCCCAACTCTCTGACAATGAGTATGGCGTTTGCTGCCTTTCTTGTATGGATTTTCCCTGAAAGATTCAACGTCATGGTTAGGTTTTCTGCCATCTTTCTGGGGGGGTACGGGGTTTTTGTATCTGGATCACGCAAAGGGCTCATTTTGCTCGCTGCTCTTTTTTTGGTTGTTGGTGTTGATCAGGTATTTAAGCTCGGTAAGGTCAAAATGGTTGTGATTGTACCGTTTGTTCTGGCCGGTTTGATTGTCTTTAATGGTTATTTATACACAGCTGCCAAAAACTATGGCGGCAATGTAGTTTCTGTCCAACGCTTACAAAAAGGTCTTTCTGGAAAGGATCGTTCATATAACGATCGTGCTCACCTCATTGAGGCCGGTATTAAATTGTGGAAAGAATCACCGCTGATTGGACATGGCTTCAGTCAATTCTCCCGTTTGAGCGGATATGGTTCTTATGCACATAACAACTATATTGAAGTTGCAGTCTCAGGAGGGATAATAGGTCTGTTACTCTTTTATTCGATCCATGTAATTATTCTATTCAAAGCCTTGAAAACTCAAAATCCGTTGAGGTTGCGATTAATCATCCTGCTATTAACGATTGGGATAATAGACATGGCTTTTGTTTCTTTTTATGACAAAGCAACAATGTGTATGCTGGTGACTTTGATGGCCGTCTCCTCTTTCCCGACAGAGTTCCAGTAATACAAAAGCCTACTTTAATTCAAGAAAAGAACTATTATGCCACCTCTTAAAATAACCTGTTTAATAGACTCTCTTGGCTCAGGCGGTGCACAGCGACAATTGTGTACATTGGCGACCATGTTGAAAAAACGTGGCGCAGTTGTTTCAGTGCTGACCTATCATAAAGATGATTTCTTCAAAGGAATGCTCAAAGAATCAGGAGTTGAACATCACTGTCTGTCAGGGAAATCGATCCTGAGCCGAGTTTACGAAATACGTAAGATTTTAAGAAGTGGAAACCAGGATGTTGTCTTGGCTTTTCTCCCCGGACCGTGCGTGTATGCAGAATTAGCAGCCTTGCCTGCTCGAAAATGGGGACTTGTTGTCAGCGAGCGATCTGCGGTAATTGGAAGTCACCTTGCCAGATTTCCGTGGAAACGAGCTCTTCATAGAATTGCCGACTATGTCTGTACGAACTCACATACAAACAGGTTGATGATAGAACATTCTGTGCCTAAGTTGATTGGCCGCGTGTTGACAATTTACAACGTAATAGACTTAAAAAAATTCTGCCCCCCTTCTCAACCAAAGGAGACAGGGGAGCCGTTGAAAATGATAGTTGCTGCGAGTCATCAGCGTAACAAAAACTTGGCAGGTCTTATTGAGGCACTTTTATTAATCAGAAGTGGTGGATTTTGCAGACATTTTGAAGTTCATTGGTATGGTGATGTCCCGGAGGATAGAACTTCTTTTGAAGAGTGTGAAAAGGCTATTCAGATACACGATCTCGGTACGTACATCAAGTTGTTTCCCGCTAGTAAAACGATCGCTGATCTGTACAAACAATCTGATGTTTTGGGATTATTTTCTTTCTATGAAGGTTTGCCTAATGTTGTATGTGAAGCTATGGCCAGCGGGTTGCCAATTCTTATGAGTAATGTTTGTGACGCAGAAAGTTTAGTTCGTGACTATAGCAATGGGTTTGTGTTCGATCCGCATTCTCCTGAGGAAATAGCCTCTGCAATAGTAAAATTTTGTAAATTAAGTCTACAGCAAAAACAGAACATGGGGCTTAAGAGTCGAGAACTTGCTGAAAGGCTTTTTTCCCCAGAGAAGTTAGTAGGCAAATATTTTGAACTTTTAGAATCTGCAGCAAAACGTAGTAAGGAGTTCCCAGGCCATTGGATCCCTGAGGTCCCTGATTCAGCTTATCGAACAGTGGGAGAATTGGATTGATAAAGTTTATTGCATTGTCTCATTTGATAATATGTAAAATTTATTCTCGCCTGAAAATGTATTTGTATCGCCATCTTTTTGGTTCACACGGGAAAAATTTCCTTTTTGATCCGGATGGAACTTACTCTTGCAAAACAATACATGTTGAGGACGATGTCTATCTTGACATTAGGCCTGTTTTGGTCGCCACGCGGTCGCATATAAAAATCGGATCAAAAGTCATGTTTGGTCCCGAAGTAACTATATGGGGTGGTAATCATACAACAGTGTACCCAGGTCGTTTTATGGCAGATGTTCAAGATAAGGACAAAAGACCGGAAGACGATCTTGGTGTGGTCGTTGAGGATGACGTTTGGGTGGGGACCAGATCCATCATTTTGCATGGGGTGACCATCGGACATGGGGCAATTGTCGCAGCAGGTTCAGTGGTTACTAAAAATATTCCACCTTATGCCATTGTCGGCAGCGTACCAGCACGGGTAATGAAATTCAGATGGGATGTGTCCACAGTTCTTGAGCATGAGAAAGAGCTATATCCTCCAGAAAAGCTTAAAAGTTTTGAGGAATTATCAATTTGTCGGGATATCATTTCTGCATAAACAATAAGAGCACTTCTAAGCGTATGTCATTTCGAAGCGAGGCCAAGGCAACATTATTGAAGCCTCTGTTGAAAGTTCTTTTAGTCTCGCCTCTACCCCCACCAGCTAGTGGTATCGCTTCCTGGAGTGTAAGGGTGCTAAGGGAATTGGGGGCACGGTGTGATGTGTCTATTTTTCATGTTGACACAGCTGTTCGCTGGCGTTCCACAAATGATAGCAGCCTGCTAAAGCGTCTATGCGGAGGTACGCTGCAAGCCTTGTGTGATACCGCACGGACATTTGTTGTTCTATTAAAGCAAAAACCGGATGTCATTCATGTTTGTACCAGTGGATCATTAGGGCTTCCAAAGGATATTCTTATCCTTGGTATTTCTAAGTTAATGAGGTTGCAAAGTGTTTTACATTACAGGAAGGGAAATCTCTCAGAGATTATAAAAAGAAATGGTGTTGAGTGGAAAATAATGCGTTTAGCTATAGAGCTAACTGACTGTTTTCTGTTGTTGGATCAAAAGTCTGATGAATTATTGAGAGCTACGCTTCCTCATGTACCTGTTGAACGAATACCGAACCCAATTGATACAGAATTCATTCAAAATCT
Source organism: uncultured Syntrophotalea sp. (assembly GCA_964555005.1). GTDB lineage: Bacteria > Desulfobacterota > Desulfuromonadia > Desulfuromonadales > Syntrophotaleaceae > Syntrophotalea_A. The sequence goes on from CAZKQY010000130.1 coordinate 6,463, forward strand.
TTTTCAGGTTGAGCGTGATGGACTTTTGGCAAAAGAAATACCATGTATTATGTTTGCAGGGTGGGTAATACCTGCAAAGGGTGTTCGAGAATTGGTAGAGGCTTGTTGTGGAATCGCGGGGGTTTCTTTTGAGCTTAATATTGTCGGCAACGTTCTGGAGACATTCCAACGTGAACTGGAGGCTATTGCGGTGCAAAGAGACGAAGGCGCATGGTTGAAATTTCAAGGGATGGTTAATCACACAAAGGCGCTTGAAGCGATGGAATGTGCAAATATTTTTGTGCTACCTAGCCACACTGAGGGCTTTCCCAATGTGGTGCTTGAGGCGATGGCTTTGGGGAAACCTATCATCGCCACAAAAGTTGGTGCTATTCCAGAAATGCTAGACGAAACAACTAACAGCCCTTGCGGTATGCTCGTGGCACCCTGCAGTGTAGATGAGTTGCGCTCTGCTATTACCTATTTTCTCACTCACCCCGCAGATGCAGAGTTGTATGGCGAACGAGCAAAGAGAAAAGTAATCTCTCATTATGCAATGGATAAAGTTCTTTCCCAGTATCTGGATCTTTGGCGGAGTCTAGCCTTTGAAAAGTAATCACTTGTATGTTTAATAAAATATTTCTTATCTTTTTGGTGGTGATCTTCAACGGTGTTAGTGTTCTTAACCCGTGCCATGCCTCGACGAATTTAGCCCTTTCTAAAACCTATATCACCTCAAAAAAACCCAATTATAAGCTTTCTTCCTCATCTGAAGATGTTACGTCACTGACCGATGGTAAGTATACCAAGGGCCATTTTTGGACAGAGAAATCTACAGTGGGGTGGCTCAAATCCGGCCCGATCGAAATTTGTATTGATTTAGGTAAATCTTACAACATCGATAGCATTGCTTTCAGTACTGCGAGACGAAAGGAGGCTGGCGTTTATTTTCCTGCTCATATCGCCGCCTTTGTCGGAGCGGATAAGAGCCATCTGAGATATTTAGGTAATATTGCCGATGATCCGGAGAATGTTTCCGGATCATACCGGACCAAAAAGTTCAAGCTAAGTGATCTTTCTGCCAGCGGCAGGTATGTTTTCCTCGTAATACATCCCGAGGGGCCGCACTTGTTTTGCGATGAAATTGAAGTATTTGAGGGTCAGACGAATGATGGGATTGGCGGAAATCTGTCAATTGAAAACGCACGTATTGAGGCTGAGAATTTCAGAAGGGATGATCTTAACAAGAGGTTTTTGGCAAGCTATATTCAAGAACTTAAGTATGACGCTTCGCATTTCCCGCAACTGGCGAGCACGTTACTGGATATTGGCCAGAGACTGCACGCGCCCAACGAGGATATTGATCGCACCGATAACATAGAAAAGGAACTTTTCGGTCTTCGTGGTAAAATTCTACGCGCTCGTCATTCAGGTGATAAGTTTATTCTCAGTCAAGCAGATCCCTGGGCTAGAGTAGGTTCTGTCCACCCAGTTACGGAAAGCTTGATTGGCAACTTATCACTTGCATTACCGATTCGAGGGCATGATTATGCCGCGTTTTGGCTGACAAATTTAGCCACAAAGACGCGTACATTTCATGTCAAACTGGATAAGCCTGCTCAGGATTTATTGAAGTTATCAATATATCAAGTTCCATTTGTGAAAACTGCTTCAATGGAGCAGGTCCCTGACCCTTTGCTACCACTTAATGACGGAATAATATTGCTTCCGGGAGAATCAAGACTGGTTTTGATTAAGGGAGAGGGCGTACAAAGCGGAACATGGCGCGGTGCTCTGGCTGTTGCTTCGGATGATTACAAAAAATCAGTACCACTTGTCTGTCGGATAGTAAAAACTGCCCTTCCAGACCGTTTTGCGCTTAATTCTGTAAACTGGAATTATCTTAACTTCAAACCGACCAGAAACAAAAAGAAAGAGGCCATGAATGACCTCTTTACCCATCATACGAATGTAGGGGTTATACACCCTTCTTCTCTGCCTCCTCTTGGAAAAACAAGTGCAATGGATTTTGCTCGACTGAAGGGGGAATTAGAACTTCAAAAAGGCGCAGCGAAAATTCTGATTATGATGAATTACGGGGATAACCGTCTCAGGACAGCGGGGGATAAATACACATTTTTAAGTGCACCATGGAAGGAAAATTTCCGCAGGTTTTACGCGCATTTGATTTACATAGCGGGAACATCAGGTTTTACTCGGGAACAAATTTATCTCTATCCCTATGACGAGATGGGAGGGGCTGAGATTGATCAATTTATTGCCCTAGCCACGTGGATCCGTAAAGAAATGCCCGGAACCAAACTTTATGCAACGCTTGGCAAGAAAGGGTCCCATAGGGCTTTGCCTTTTTTAGATATTGCCCAGGTGATTAATGATCGCAGGTTGAAAAATTTTGATAATCGCCTTGCTGAAATTTGGCTTTATGATACGAAGGGGCCTGCTAAGTCTCTTTCACCATTTGCATATTACCGCAAGATGGCCTGGCAGGCTTTTTATGGGGGGTATCGAGGTATTGGTTTTTGGGCTTATGCTGATACGGGTTGGCACTCTGCCCCGAGTAGCGCATGGGACGACTTTGATGGTAATTATCCGGATTTCGCAGTTATTTATGAAGGCGAAAATGGAATTATTTCCAGCAGACGGTGGGAGGCATGGATGTTGGGAGTCGAAGACTTTGAATTGCTCAAAATGTACACAGAATTAAGAGGCGAAGAGGCTGCGAAAAAATACGTTGAATTGGTTCTTGAGCACCCTGAGAACTCATCCTTGGCGCATGGGATAAGGAAAAAAGTTCTGCTGGAACTCGCGGATGCTGTAAATTAATTCGAGATTTTGCGCCCCCAGGTAAAGTGTGAAATTTTATCAAATAGCGAAAAAGCATCTTACAACAAAGTGTTTTGTATTTTGGTCAGGATTGTAAATTAAATGAGTCGTCAGATTTCAATTATAACGGCAACCTTCAACACCGCAGTTGCCCACCGCGATTGGCTGGACAACATCCGCTCTTAGAATCTCTTCGCCCTGCATTATTCACGACAATGCTTTGAACGATGGTGTGCAGACCCTCGCGGCACCCTGCCCGCATATCGCCAGGATCGGTTCGGCACGGGACCGGGGCCTTATTCATGATGCTTCGTCGCTAGAATCCTCCTAACATCATTTTAATCATGAAGTAACTCTCAATAAACATTCTCGTCCAATAATGCAAGACATCGACGGGCCCGGGAATTGGCAGACTTCGTTACTTGAACGCCCTGTTCTTCCACGGTCCGGCGCTCTGCCGCATGGCGGTGCTCACCTATTGAATGCTCCCTTCCTTCGATGAATTCATGCTGCGCAAGGCCCTGAAGGCGGGGCCTCGCAAACCTGCCGCTTTAACAGGGGGCCTAATGACTCCAACCATCTCCATCATCACCGCCACCTTCAACAGCGCGGCAACCCTGCGCGACTGTTTAGACAGTGTGCGTTCGCAGCAAGTGACCGTAGAACACCTGATTATCGACGGCGGCTCGTCGGACGATACTCTGGCCATCGCCGCATCCTATCCCCACATCACCAAGATTGTTTCGGAGCGGGATAAGGGCATCTACGACGCCATGAACAAGGGGATCGCCCTGGCGAGCGGCGACATCGTCGGCATTCTCAATTCGGACGACTTCTATGCTGATGATGAGGTACTAAGCCGGGTGGCCAGGGTCTTCGAGGATCCGGCGGTCGATTCCTGCTACGGCGATCTGGTTTATGTAGACCCGGAGGATACGGACAAGGTGACTCGTAACTGGAAGTCGGGTGAGATGACGGCAAGGGGCTTTTACTGGGGCTGGATGCCGCCCCATCCGACCTTCTTCGTGCGTCGCTCGGTCTATGAAAAATATGGCCTGTTCAATCTGGATCTCGGCTCGGCCGCCGATTACGAGCTGATGCTGCGGTTGCTTGTCAAGCACCGCATCACTACCGCCTATATCCCCACAGTACTGGTCCGCATGCGAGCCGGCGGCGCCAGCAACGCCTCTCTGGCCAACCGCTTTAAGGCCAACCGCATGGACCGCAAGGCCTGGGACATCAACGGCCTTGGTGCCTGGCCCTGGACCACCACCTTGAAACCGTTGCGAAAAATTGGCCAGTTTTTTGGCTGACCGCCCCACCCTTCACCAACCTGCGACGCCCCACCAGGCCTTCCCCCCCCTGCGCTAACCAGACATTAATAATTGCATAACCTTCTAAAAACATAAACGGCGCATGCTCCAATACTACAGAGAAACGAGCTTCTTCTCAGCCAGCTAACAACGTTTCTTTTATTGCAACAGGAGCAACCGTTATGGATCTAGAAGTTTACATGGTAGCGGGGGCGCGCCCTTACTTTATGATGATCGCCCCCCTTTATCGCGCTGCCAAAAAATATCAAGGGATAAGTTGCCGTATCGTTCACACCGGGCAGCATAATGAGTACGAGATGTCCCAGGCCTTTTTCGACGACCTGGAACTGCCGCCTCCGGACTTTTTCCTCAATGTTGGATCGGGCTCCCAT
>CAZKQY010000131.1:0-3529 GCA_964555005.1 uncultured Syntrophotalea sp.
GTCGAGGAATTTAGAAAAAACCTGGATGCCCTTCACCCGATCGGGCATGTCGGCGAACCCATGGACATTGCTTACGGAGTTCTGTATCTCGCCTCTCCCCAGTCCAAGTTCGTGACCGGGAGTGAACTGGTTATTGATGGGGGATACACGGCACAATAGACTCTTTGTCTGTAACTTCTCTGCAAACTGCGGAGAAGATAAAAATCCGAAATCCGAAGCACTAAATCAGAAACAATATTCAAGGATTCAATTTCAAATGACCAAAACCCATGCCGCTGGCAAGCCTCTGTTTGGAACATTGGTCCATTCTTGATTTGGATTTGTTTCGAATTTCGACATTCGATATTCGAATTTGGTTGCGGCCATTAGGCCGCCTTGGGAGGTATCTAAACTGTTGAACCTATAAATGCGAATGGGTGTGGAGGGAGGTGATCCAAGGGGTACTTTTGTAAAACCGCAAAGATTTCAGAACACATTAACCCTTAAATCAGAGAGGATAAAACCATGGGTATGAAAGAAGTGTATCAACAAAAATTGGAGGCACAGCTGGACGAATGGAAAGCCGACATCGATAAGATGAAGGCAAAAGCCGACAAGGCAGATGCCGATACACAGCTTGAGTATTACAAGCAAATCGAAGAGTTGCGATCAAAACAGGAAACTGCCCAAGAGAAACTTGATGAACTGAAGGAAGCTGGTGATGATGCCTGGGAAGATCTCAAGGCCGGCATCGACAGCGCCTGGGATTCGCTCAGCAGTTCCATCAAGTCGGCTGTGTCACGCTTCAGTTGATAAGGACAAAACGATACAATTCATACTTTTAGGTTCAGGAGATGAACTATGCGAAAAAATACGTTGATGCTCACCATAATTGCAGTGATGACGCTCTGTTTTATGCCGGTTGCACAAGCGCAATCCGGCAATGATGCGGTTACTGCCCAGGATGTTAAAAAGGAAACGCAGGATCTGATCAATACTCTTCAGCAATACACCGCTGATCAGCGTGATCAGGCCGTCAAGGAAGCCGATCAGGCACTCAAAAAGCTTGACGGGCGAATTGACGAGTTGGAGAGTCGCGTTGACAACAACTGGGACAAGATGAACCAGGCGGCCCGTCAGAAAGCCAGGGCCAATCTGAAAACGCTGCGCCAGCAAAGAAATGAGCTTGCCGAGTGGTACGGTAGCTTCAAGAACAGCTCTGCCGATGCTTGGGAACAGATGAAAAAGGGATTCTCAGACGCCTACCAGACAATGAGTGATTCCTGGGAAAAAGCCAAGAGCGAATATGATAAAGACAACAAGTAGCTCCACTTAGGGTTTTTTGTGCAAGATCCCGCTTGATTGATGAGCGCAATCGGCGCAGCAATGCGCCGATTATACCATGAGTTGCTGAAGGAAAACAAACATGTCGCACCTTAAACTAGGACTAAGCCTTGTCTTTGCGGGCATTGTCGTAATTTTCGTAGCCCAGAACGTTGCGGTGGTAGAGATCCGCTTTTTGTTCTGGACCTTCGTCCTGTCCCGGGTATTGTTGATATTCTGCGTTTTGGCCATCGGCATTATCATCGGCTGGATGCTGTGTAGTTGGTTTTCTTGCCGCCGGAAGCCGGTCGAGGAGCTGGCCAATTCAGAGCGGTGATTTTCAGGAGTGGTATTTTGGATGGCCGCCCTGCTTGTTTCCAGTCAAGAGTTTGGTCAATCAGCAGGTGAGGTTGTTCATTTAATCATCGACCGTCCGGAGAACGGGTGGAAGATCGGTATAGACTTGGGAAAAACGGATCTGGCCTTTCTTTTGGCTTATAAATTGAAGCGAAACCGGAAAACAAGTATGATCCTCACCGCCTATGTGTCAAAAGCAGGCGAAGATCAACAGGCTTTGGAATTCATGGAGGCGGTAGTGGAGCTGGCAAGGGTCCCGAACGTCAAGTTCAGACTGGCAAATTCCGAAGAAGAACTCCGAATTGATTCGGGCAATTCCGCTATAACCATTTTCAGCATGACCGATGAGGTAAATTTCAGGAAAATGCGCAACGGGATTCAGTTGGCGCAAAGCCCTTGCCTTTTCGTCATGGATTCCGGATGGGAAAATGCATTGGCATAGCCTGAGCTGGAAGCCCCATGAGTATAAATTCCTCGTTGACGGCGATTGGACACTTGATTCCGAGCGCCATGACACCACTCCCAACGAACTGGGAACGGAAAACAACGTCATTCGGATATAACTATAATATCAAAATGAATCCTGGAAAGGAGGATAACAATGAAGACATTTGTTATCGGCGTTTTGTTTGGAATTATTGTAGGCGGCGGCGCCCTTTGGTATTTCGCCGTCGGCAGGAGTACCCCGGCTGTTCAGCAGGCAGAGGACCGTGCTGCCGCGCAGGCTGAGAAGGCTATGGAATCTGCCAGCGCGGCCTCTGAACAGGTCAGGCAGGCACTGGCCGCCAAGCTCGAGGCGCTGGAACTGCGACCCGAGGATATTCGCCAGGAACTGGTCGAACAAGGAAAGGTATTGCGGCGGAAAGCGCGAGACATTGGAGAAGCCGCAAACGATGCGGCACTCGATACGCGAGCTACCGCGGTCATTAAGACCAAACTGGCGGCCGATCCGGATCTTTCGGCCCTCAGTATTTCGGTTGCCACAACAGGAGGCCGCGTAACGCTCTCCGGCACGGTCGCTTCTCCCGAACTGATCGGCAAGGCCATCGCTTTGGCCTTGGAAACCGAAGGTGTTCGTGAGGTCCTATCCACCATCCAGGCAAATTGATATACTTCCGCCTTCGGATGTGGTCGTAACAGGCAGTCAGCCTCTTTCACTCGCTCACCAGACAGGTACGCAAACTCTTGTTCTTTCTTTTTGCGGGTGTGGAGGTACTGTTTATTATCAAACAATCAATAAATCAAAAAGGAGAAAACCATGAGTATGAAAGAAGCCTATCAACCTCTTTTTATGATGCCTGGGGTGAAGTCTGCAAAAGAATTTGGCACCAACAAATAGAACACTCTGAAAGGAGGGTAACATGGGAATAGAGATCGGCGGACTTTTGGGGCTTATCATTTTGGTCGCAGATGTCTGGGCTATTGTGAAGACTGTCGGCAGTTCGGCGTCTACGGGTGGAAAGGTGTTTTGGATCATCCTGATTCTTATTCTCCCGGTTCTGGGACTGATTATCTGGCTCGTTGCCGGACCACGGCCGGTTAAGGCAAGCGCATGACGCTTTAAATCGAAAAGGATGGAAACGGGCTTTGGGGTAATTAACGATTAAATTGCAAAGCAAAAAGAGTTAAGCATGAAAAATGATGATTCAACGCATTCGGCTTTGACCGGAAAACATCCCTGGGCGCTTGAGGCGACAGAGGCGGTTGAATGCCTCAAATCAAGCCCTGACGAAGGCCTGGGTCAAAAAGAGGCGCGCAATCGTTTGCAAAAATATGGCCCCAACCGAATTGAAGCCGGGAAGCAGCGTTCGGTATGGGAGATATTTATCGCCCAAATCAAGAATCTTATCGTGTTACTTCTGGCCGTGGC
>CAZKQY010000132.1:0-4591 GCA_964555005.1 uncultured Syntrophotalea sp.
GGGATATCGGGAACAGGCCCTGAAGCTGTTCCCGCCGGTGTGCGGTCGCTGCACTCGTGAATTCGAAGGGAAAAAGCTTCGCGAACTTACTGTGCACCATATCGACCACAACCACGACAACAATCCCCCCGACGGCAGCAACTGGGAACTGCTCTGCATCTACTGCCACGATCACGAGCATACCCGCGGGGTACAAGAGGATCGCGATACCGACGGTCCAACCGCTCAAGGGAAACGTCCCTCTCTGGGGCACTCTCCCTTTGCGGCACTGGCAGATAAATTCAAATAACCCCAATAGCGTCGTTAGAGGTGCCCGCCCCCATAAAGCAAGGCATAACAGGACCATGTCGCCACAATCCTTCATCACCTTCAGCACATCGAATCGACGTCTGATCCTATGGCTGGTGGCCGGTCACTTGCTGTGGAGTTGCATGGTCTTTGGCCTCTGGTTGAGCGGACAGCGGATCGATGGGACTAATCCCTGGTGGTCCGGGGGGTTTATCGCCCTGCAACTTTTTGCCGCTGCTCAACTGCTTTTGCCTGCCCTGTTGCTACAACCTGAAGTGCGCAATCGCTTCTTTTATGTTTTTTGGGGCGTCACCCTGATTCTGAGTATCTGGCTGATCAACCAACTGACTTTGGCCACCAGTTGGCTGCCGCTTTTTATTCTGATCAAGTCGGGGTTGCTGCTGTTGGTGGCAACAGTTATCGGGGCTGCTCTGGCTCGCTATGTTCGGCGTCTGTGGGAGATTATACCGATCTGCATCGTGATGGCGCTGGCCGATGTGGTCAGCTGGTCCTGCGGTCCGACCGCCGGTTTTTCCCGGGAGATCCAGCAATATTACCTGGCCCCCGAAGGCCCGCCGCCGCTCATCGACATGTTTCTGATTAAGCTGACTTTTCCCGGAGCTGTTGGGTTGGCACCGGTCTTCGGCATCTCAGACTGGATTATGGTGGTCTTCTTTGCTATCGTCGCCCGGCGCTACAAAATCAATGACAACTTGCTGGGGACGCCCGGCGAGACGGTAGCGCGGCAGGGACGGATCGGTCGCTACCTGCCGGTCTCGGTGGTCGCGCTGTTCATCGCCATCCTGCTGGCCCACACCACCGGTCTGTTTATCCCGGTATTGCCGCTGATGGCCCTGGTCATGTTCCTCTGGTACGCTATCCGCTACCTGCTACAAAAAAGGTCCAACCCATGAGTGAACAACGAGTGAATGACCCACTGCACGGCGTGACCCTGAAGCAGATCGTCAGCAGCCTGGTCGAGCATTACGGCTGGGAGGAATTGGGCAACTGCATCGATATTCGCTGCTTTAAAAACGACCCCTCGGTCAGTTCCAGTCTCAAATTTCTGCGCAGGTCCCCTTGGGCAAGAAAGAAGGTCGAGAATTTATACCTATCGACCATTATCATCACCCGCGATGAGAGCGCAGAGGATAATCCGCAATTTTGATGGATGCAGTGACGCTCTTTACCGATGGCAGCGTAAATGCTCAGACGAAGATTGGCTATGGAGCCTACCTTGTGGTGTCGGACCCTGAACTTTCGCTGGAGGAGTTGAGCAAGCAAGTGAAAGTGAAGTGCTTTGCGCCCACCTCCGCGACGAAACTGGAACTGCAGACCTTATTGTGGGCCCTTGACGATCTTCAGGAGTCAAAACGCCCCTTGATCGTGGTTACCGATTCGCAAAACATTATCGGCTTACAGAATAGACGGGTTCGACTGGAGCAAAGCGATTATCGCTCCAAGAAAAAAACGCATCTCAACAATTACGAGCTGTATCAGGATTTTTATCGACGAATGGATCAGCTGAATTGTGAACTGATCAAGGTGCAAGGCCATCAGGCATCAAAGCACAAAAATGATATGGATCGGCTGTTTACCCTGGTGGATAGAGCTTCGAGAAATGCCCTAAGAGAAGATGCTCGCTGACCATAAACTGCTTTTCGAGAAACCAGCCTATGTTATTTGACTCCCTTGGACTCTGTGCACCCCTGCTGCGGGCTATCAACGACAGGGGCTATGCCACGCCCACGCCGATTCAGATTAAGGCGATCCCCGCAGTGCTCGCCGGCCGGGATATTATGGCTGCAGCACAAACCGGTACGGGCAAGACCGCCAGTTTCGCCCTGCCCCTGCTGCAGCGTCTAAGCAGCGGCCCCCGAGTGAGATCGAACCACATTCGCGCCCTGGTGTTGGTGCCGACCCGCGAGCTGGCGGTGCAGGTTGGCCAGAACGTGGCCAGCTATGGCAATCACCTTCCTCTCAGGTCGGCTGTAGTCTACGGTGGGGTGAAGATTAATCCGCAGATGATGAAACTGCGGAGCGGAATCGATGTGCTGGTGGCGACACCGGGCCGCTTACTGGATCTGTTCGGCCAGAACGCCGTGAAGTTTGCCCAGCTGGAGACCCTGGTCCTCGATGAGGCTGACCGAATGCTCGATTTGGGTTTTAGCGACGAGATTCGCAGAATTCTGAACCTGCTGCCGAAAAAGCGCCAGAACCTGCTATTTTCGGCCACCTTTGGCGAGGATATCCGCAAGCTTAGCGCCGGTCTGCTTAACCAGCCCTTGCAGATTGAGGTCAGCCCGCGAAACTCCACCGCCCAGAGCGTCAAGCAATGGGTTTATGAGGTCGATAAGAGCAAAAAAGCGGCCTTGCTCAGTCACCTGGTGCGCAACCAGGGCTGGACGCAAACGCTGGTCTTCATCCGCACCAAGCATGGCGCCGACAGTCTGGTGCAGAACCTGATTCGCGACGGCATTGCCGCAGCGGCGATCCACGGCAGCAAGAGCCAGGGGGTGCGCAGCCGGGTCCTGGCCGAATTCAAGGCGAATCGGGTCCGGGTGCTGGTGGCCACCGATATCGCCGCGCGGGGTATCGACATCAGCGAACTGCCGCAGGTAATCAACTATGAGCTGCCCAAAATCCCTGAAGATTACATTCACCGCATCGGCCGTACCGGCCGTGCCGGATCTACAGGAGAGGGCATCTCGCTGGTCAGTGCCGACGAGGTCAAGCTGTTAGCCGCCATAGAGAGCCTGATTCGCCAGACCCTGGTGCGGGAGGTGGAGAAGGGCTTTATTCCAACCCATACGGTGCCCTTGACTCGTGATCTGCAGATACGGCCGAAAAAGCCAAAAAAACCCAAACAGAAACAAAAGCTGGAGCAGGATACCGGTCGGAAAACGGATCGAGAAGGACAGGGTGACAAGCCTAAACCGCGCCGTGGCGGCAAACCACAATAAGCGACACGGTAAAACAGACACTCTTTAAAAATCCGCTAGATCATAGCCATCAACACTACGGGAGCACAGAATATGGAAATTGACCTGGACTTGCTGAAGGACCTGATAAAAAACCGCATCAAGGACATTGAAAAGATCGTGGACGGAACCGGCTACCTGCCCAGAACAGTCCTCGGTCTCGGCACCTTTTTACTCGATCACGATGGCAATCTGGCCCTGCTGACTGCCAAACAGCAGGTCACCTTTGACAAGTTTCTCAAGCCCCTATTGGAGGCCTCTTCCGATAAAAAGACCGACGCCTGATTCTGCAAAAATCGTCTTCGGCACGAGGGGACTGGGGCTGTTATCAACCGGAAGAAAAACACCTTTGCATCCACGCAGCTCTTCGGGGCTGTTTTTTATTGAGAGCTTATGTTCCACTTTCAGCTCACGCAATTTAAGTTACTAAAGACCGAAACGCGCCTGTTGGTAACCCTGGCTGCGCCAATTCTCACGGCACAACTGTCGCAACAGGCCCTCGGCTTTGCCGACACCGTCATGGCCGGCCGGGTCAGCGCCACCGATTTGGCCGGGGTAGCGGTCGGCGGCAGCATCTGGTGGCCGGTCTTCCTGTTTCTTTACGGCGTGCTGCTGGCCATCACGCCGCTGGTGGCGCAACTGCACGGAGCGGGCAAGACCACTGAGACCGGGCATCTGGCCCGCCGTGGAATGGTCGTGGCCCTGCCTCTGGTGTTGGTCGCCTTCCTGCTCCTGCGTAACGCCGGATTCGTATTTGCTCGGATGGCTGTCGACCCACAGGTAGCAGCCGTCTCCATTGACTATCTTAAAGCCATTTCCTGGGGACTGCCGGCGGTGGCCGTGTTCTTTGTGTTGCGCAATTTGAGCGAAGGACTCGGCCTGGTACGGCCGAGCATGCTCATCGGCTTGGCCAGCGTTCCGATAAATGTGGCATTAAACTATGTTTTTATTTATGGCAAGCTGGGTTTTCCGGCCATGGGTGGGGTCGGCTGCGGTTGGGCTTCGGCCCTTAGCCTCTGGTTCATGTGCGGTTGCATGCTGCTGACTATCTGGCGCATCAAATACTATAAAATCACCCGCTTTTTCGATCCGGCCCAACAACAGGGGACCGAAGGGGCCACACAGCTTCTTCGCCTGGGGCTGCCGATTGGTCTTTCACTGTTGGTTGAAGCGAGTATTTTTGCCTTGATCGCCCTGTTTCTGTCGCCCTTGGGGGCTTTGGCCGTAGCCTCGCACCAGATCACCCTGAACTATTCCGCCATAATCTTCATGATCCCTCTAAGCATCTCCAGTGCCATTACCATCCGGGTGGGTCATGCCAT
>CAZKQY010000133.1:0-6048 GCA_964555005.1 uncultured Syntrophotalea sp.
CGTTTTCCGTACTGGACCGCAGCCCCAGCGGCCTGCTCTCGCCACCACTTCCAAAAACAGTAAGGAATCGACTGCGGAAAGGCTCGCGGCGTAACTGGCTGGAGCTGGCCTGGGAGTTTCCCGACGAACGGGACTGTCTAGCCTCCTTCCTCGCTTTGGAAACTGCCGAAGTCCTGGCCGGGGCCAAGCCGGCCAACCTGATCCGTCTGAGCAACCGCCGGCAGCTCTGCGGCCGCAATCTCCACCACCTCTGGCGCTCCTTCGGCGCCTCGTTGCTGACCGACAGCAAACTGCAGGTACTTTCCCTGCGAAATAACAGCGAGGGCGAGTTGCTGCTGTTCTTTTCATCCGACCTGCTGCACCAGCTATTGCGCACCCCTGCGGTTACTACCTTCCTCCAGCAACTGGGCTATCCACCTTCCGGCGATTTGCAGAGCACCCTGGTCGAACTACAGAGACGTTTCCGCATAAATTTCGCCCTGCCACACGAAATCGGGGTATTTCTGGGCTACCCCCTGAAGGATGTCGCCGGCTACATGGGCCACACCGACCTGCCCTGCACGGGCTGCCGGCTGTGGCGCATCTATGGCGATCCCGAACCGAGCTTGGCACTGAGCGAACACTATATCGCCTGCCGCAATCGCATGGCCGACCGCCTGCGCCTCTCGCACAACCCAAAGACGCTGCTGCACGGTGCCCCTGCGAGCCGCCGGCACCTTGATACAACCGAGAAAGTTTTTGAAAGGAGGCTACCCCCCATGTCCATCCTGATCATCGGCGCTGACCGCATCGGCTCTCTCGTCTCCCACCTTGAGGGAATGGGCGCCAGCCGCATCACCCACTGGTCGGCGCGCAACCGCAAGACTGCTAAAAACACCATTCCGGCCCACATCGAACTGGTGGTGTTTTTCACCGATTTCCTGCACCACTCAGCGGCGAGCAAACTCAAATCCCAGGTCAAACAACTGGGCCTGCCGGCCGTCTACTGCCGCCGCTGCTGGAGCGAACTGGCCGAACAGTTAAACCAGTTGCCCCGTTAACCTATTTTATTCATGAAGCCTCGTCGAAAAACCGGCGATAATCCGGGTTATGAATATCCCGCTGCAATCGTATGGCCGTTGAGCATTCAAGGAGGATTCCCCATGCAGAACTCAGGAATATGTACGGGTCGTCTCGCGGACGACAGCAAACATTGGCTCCCTCCTGGCCTCCAACTGGGCGACTGGCGCCAGGCGGCGGCCGCGCCAATCTTTGCCGGGCTGCCTGCCGAGGTGATAATGGAAGCTCTCAAGTCCGGCCGTCCGCGCTGTTTCGGCAAAGACCAGCAGGTCTTTTCACCAGACTGTCGTCCGCAGGCCTTTTTGCTGGTTCTGCAAGGACGAATCAGGCTGTATTATCTGGACCGCGACGGAGAAGAGCGAGCCATGCGCTTTGTCGGCCCTGGCGACCTGCTGTGCCCTCACCTTGAAGGGGAGCCGAACGATACGCTGCATCCCCCTTTCGGTGAATCCGTGGGGAGCCTGCGTCTGCTGGTGCTGCCCGCAGCCTGTTTCCTGCAACTGTTGCGCGAGCACTTTCTCCTGGCCCGCAACCTCATAGCCCAACTGGCGACCTCCCTCGAACGAGCCAGTCAGCAGGCCTGTCTGTCCCAGGCGCGCTCGGCCCCGGTGCTGGTCGCCCGCTATCTGCTGGAACGCCTGCCGGACCACGGAAAGTCCATCAATCTGCGCCCGATCCGCATGACGGCCCAAGAAATGGGCATCGCCCGCGAGACCCTGTCCCGTGCCATCGCCGGACTGTGCAAACGCAATCTGATCGACTACCGCTGCGGCCAAGTCCTGTTACTCGATCGCCCCGGCCTGCTGAATCTGGCCAATCTCTAATAACCGATAAGCAAACGACCTGGACCCCGAACTGAACAGAGTAATTATCCACAAGATTATCGAAAGACACCACCTCACCCCCTTGGTCAGGAACGAGCAACATCAGCATTTCAAGCTTCAGCTGACAACCTTGAAGACCAATGAAGAAAAGGACATGGTGATATTTCTGAAAGATGTCACTCAAAGGCTCTTGACCGAAGAAAAGCTGCACGAAAACTAAAAACGAATGAACCCTTTGGCGTTTCACGACAGCCTCACCAAGCGACCCATATCGGTTGCTGTTTTACGACCGATTACAACGACCATGCTCCTGGTGGAAAAAATAGAAACCGGGTTGGCCTGTTGTTTCTGGACCTCGACCGATTCAAAAACGTCAACGATTCCCTGGACCATCAGATCGGCAACGAACTGCTGCGTAAGGTGGCTATGCAGCTTCAAAAATGTACTCGCAAGAACGATACCGCCTGTCTGCAGGGACAAACCTGGCAAACCAGGGGCTTCGGTCCCCTGCGCATCGCGGTGAACTTCTCCCCCCTCCAGTTCAGAGAGACGAATTTTGTTCAGACCATCGAAGCCATTCTGCGGGAGATACAACTCCCTCCCCATTGCCTGGAACTTGAAATTACCGAAAACCTGCTGATGGAAAGCGCCGCAGGCTCCGTCGGCATGCTGCAACAACTTAAGGAACTGGGGCTGATCCTGGCGATCGACGATTTCGGTACCGGCTTTTCGTTGCTCAGCTATCTGCTGAAATTCCCCATCGAAAAGCTGAAAATCGACCGGTCTTTTTTGCGGGATATCGGTTCCGCCGGCGCCGATTCCCGCCTCGCCGCCGGCATTATTGCGCTGGCCCAGAGCATGGACCTCGAAGTCAACGCCGAAGGGGTCGAAAACAACGATCAGCTGGCCTTTCTGTTGCAACGCAAATGTCACCAGGGACAGGGCTTCCTGTTTTCCCACCCCCTGACAGCCGAGGACGCCACCGAATTCCTTATCCAGCAAATGGAAACCGCCCCAACTTCCTCATAAACAAACCGACAAGGCGGCAGGCTGCTCCGGATTCAAGTCCACCGAACATAAATGGAAATAATTTTCATTTTCGTGACAGAGATCACTGATCGGGATTCCGGTTTAGCGTATTTTCGGCATGTTGAATTAAACCGATCTCCGCAGCACGGAAGAAACATGCCGTATGCCCCCCCGACCTCCAGGCCGCTTCCGGTTGCCGCCCCCAGGGCAGACAGACGACGAAGCACATCCCGGAGGCCATTCACATACGGCAAGGAGTCGACCCGCTTTCGCATGCTTTTCCTGGCAAAAAGGCAGTTCACGTTTTGTTCAGCGGTCAGACCGTGCAAGGTACGGCGGCCGGAAGGAAGCTCGAAATACTGATGGATCATCCGCGACAGGGCCCAGGCGTTGCTTATATTCACCTGCCCTATTGCGAAACCCATTGTCTCTACTGCGGGTTTTTTGGCGGGCAATATGAACCCGATCGAGCGGAACGCTATCTCGACGCTCTCTTGAACGAGATCGTGTGCGAATCCGGCCGTGCCGCCGTCGGCAACGGACCGCTGCAGGCCATCTATCTCGGCGGAGGCCCCCCTACAGCCCTGACCGCCGAACAGCTTGCACGCCTGATGGGGACCGTCCGTCGCTATCTGCCACTGGCCGAGGATTGCGAGATCACTGTCGAAGGGAGGATCCACGGCTTCACCGACGACAAACTACAGGCTTGTATGGAAGCAGGCGCTAACCGCTTCTCCCTGGGGATCCAGACGTTCAATACCCGCATCCGGCGTGCCCTGGGCCATATCGAGAGCCATGCGGAGCTGGTCACCAGCGTAACCCGTCTGGCCGAACTGAGCAAAGCCGGGCCGCGGCATGCCGCCATTGTCTTCGACCCGATCTATGGCCTGCCTGGACAAACGCGCGAAAATTGGCGGCAGGATCTCGAACAGTTTCTGGCCCTGCCCCTGGACGGCACCGACCTTTACCAGCTCAATCTTTTTCCGCAGGGCAAGCTGGCAGCAGCCATCAACAGCGGCCGGACGGAACCGCCGCCGAGCCTGACCGAACAGTCGCAATATTTTTCTATCGGTGTACGCCGCCTGCAGACCGCCGGCCTGCAGCGTCTGTCAATCTGCCATTGGGGACGCAACCCGCTGGAGCGCAACCGCTGCAATCTCCTGACCAAAGGGGGGGGGCGACTCGCTGGCTTACGGCAGCGGTGCCGGCGGCAACCTGAACGGCCATCGTTATGCCAACGTCAGGGATCCGGAAGAGTACCTGAAACTGCGCGCCGCAGGACCCTGCAAACCGGTCGCCATGTTGGCGACCCAGCCGGCGAAGCTGAACGCGGTGCGCTCCATTGTCAGCCAACTGGAATGCGACGGCCTCGACTGGCATCGTTTCGAAAAGGAAAGTGGCTGTTTACAGGCGGCGACGCTGTTCGGACCGCTAATCAGCCACTGGCAGGAATCGGGGCTGGTGTTCGCCAGCGATGCCGGCATGGAACTGACTCTGGCCGGTCAGTTCTGGCAGATCAATCTCTGCCAATTGCTGTTGGAATGGCTGTATCTGCATGCGGAGGACGACTGATGGTATTCCAAGCCAGCAACAATGTCCGCCGGCCGGGGGATATCGACGAAGCACCTCTCGCAAATCCACCGAAGGCGACCCCGCTGAGCCGCTCAAGGCCGGCAGCAATCCGCTAATTCGCCAGGAGGCTGGGTAAATTTGCCTCCGCTTTCCGCCTGCGGGAACTGGTCACGATCTGCATCTTTGCCGCTATGATCAAGGCAGCGAGCCTGCTCATTTCTCTGGTCGGCGGCGACATGAATCCCCTGACCCTGCTACTGAAAAACTTTGTCTTTACGAAGCTGATTCTGGTGCTGCTGCACAAGGTCCGCAAGCCCGGAACCCTGACCCTGGCGGTCGGCATCTCTGCGCTCGTCGCGGTGCTGCTCATGGCCCTGATCTACACTAACAAACTAACCCTGCCGCTGCCATACGCCGCCCCCTTTTCCCGCAACCGCCTGACCGAAGGAGCCAGAGCATGAAAACCGCCCTGATCTATTCCAGCCTCACAGGCAATACCCGCAAGGTCGCCCAGGCCGTCATGAAAGTCATGCCACCCGACACAGACATGTATCCGGTCGCCTCGGCTCCGGATCCCGCCCCGTACGAACTGCTGGCGCTAGGGTTCTGGGTCGACAGGGGCGGACCGGATCCCGAAATAGCCGACTACATGGCCCGCCTGCAGAACAAGACCATCATCCTGTTCGGCACTCTCGGTGCCTGGCCCGATTCGGAGCACGGTCGTCAGGTGCTCAGCCGGGCCAAGGACCTTCTCAGCAGCAACCACATCCTCGGCAGCTTTCTGTGTCTGGGGCGTATCGACCCCAAACTGCTGGAGAAAATGGCCCACATGGCCGCCGGTGGCGACAAGACCCATCCCATGACCCCGGAGCGGGCCGCCCGCATCAAGGAGGCGGAAAAACATCCCGACGCGCAGGACCTGCACAACGCCCGGAGCACGGTGCGGGGCATGCTGGCCGGACTGCCGGATCTACCGGCGACCTGAACCGCCCGTCTTTTTATCACTTGCCGATTATCTTTATGATTCCAGACCTTTAGAATGCGAAACCATCGATATTGAATTTTTTACAGGAGGGAAAAGAAATGCTACGACGATTCACCATGACTCTCATGGCGATTCTGGCTGTTGGCTTGACGCCCCCGGCTGGGGCCGAGGACCTTGCTCTGGACAAGATTGTAGTCACTTCCACGCGCACCGAAACTGCGCTGCAGGATGCCCCCGGCGCCATTACCGTGATTACTGCCAAAGACATCGAAGACCAGCCGGTACGCGACCTGGTGGACATTTTGGCGGAAACGCCCGGCATCTCCCTGTCCGGTTGCAGCACGGGCGGACGCAAGACCCTGTCGATCCGCGGCGCCGAAAACCGCCACTCGATGATCCTGGTCGACAGCCGGCGCATCGCCCCAAGCGACGCCAGCATGGGGCACTCGAACTATGAAAACAGCTGGGTGCCTATCGAAAGCATCGAGCGCATCGAAATCATCCGCGGCCCCCTGTCGTCCCTTTACGGCTCCGACGCACTGGGCGGCGTGGTCAACATTATCACCCGTCCTCCCACAC
>CAZKQY010000134.1:0-2257 GCA_964555005.1 uncultured Syntrophotalea sp.
TGGCGCCGGCCCTGACCCTGCCGGTTTTCTGGGTAGCTCTGGAGTTTTTGCGTTCTTTTCTGCTCACTGGTTTTCCCTGGGCCATCCTCGGTTATTCCCAACAATCCCATCTTCTGTTGATTCAATCCGCTGACCTCTGTGGTCCCTATGGACTGAGCTTTTTGCTGGTTTTGAGTAATGTCACCCTAGCGGCTCTCTGGCAGGCGCGGGGCAAGGGATTTTGGCAGGCCTTTCCCCATATCGCCGTGACGGTGACGGTGCTGCTGTTTGTCGCCAATCTCGGCTATGGCAGCCTGCGTCTGGCCGGTCAACCCGACGAGCGAGAGCAGAAGCTGTCCACGGTGCTGGCCCAAGGGTGCTTCGATCAGGCGGTCAAATGGGATCCGGCCTTTCAACAGCGTACCGTCGATATCTATCGCCAACTGTCTTTTTCTGCGCCCGCCGACCCGGCTCCTGAGCTGATCATCTGGCCGGAAAGCGCCATGCCTTTCTATTTTCAACAGGGCGGACCGCTGGCTGCGGCGGTGACCGAGGTGCCCCGTATTAGCGGAGCTTATCTGCTGTTCGGCAGCCCGGCTTTCGAGGTGGTCAACCGCAGGTCCCGCAACCTGAATAGCGCCTTTCTGCTCGGGCCCGACGGCGGGGTGCTCGGACGCAGCGACAAGGTTCATCTGGTGCCCTTTGGCGAATATGTGCCTCTGGGCCGCTATCTACCCTTTATCGACAAGCTGGTGGTTGGTATCGGTGATTTTGCCCCTGGTACCGTTAGCCCTTTGCCCATGAATGGCCACCATCTCGGCGTACTGGTCTGTTTTGAAGGAATCTTTCCTGAACTGGCGCGGGACTATGTACGACGGGGCAGTGATTTGTTGGTCAATATTACCAACGATGCCTGGTTTGGTCGCTCCTCGGCTCCCTATCAACATCTCGCCATGTGCCGTTTTCGCGCTGTGGAAAATCGGGTTTGGCTGGCGCGGGCCGCCAATACCGGAATTTCCGCTCTGATTGCTCCCTCCGGGCGTATCACTGCCCAGTCTCCCTTGTTTGAACGCCTGGCCCTGCGCGGGTCGGTTGGTCTCGGTGTCCGGCCAAGTTGCTATACCCGGTACGGTGACCTGTTGCCTGTCCTGGCTCTGATGCTCTCCGTCTGGTGGCTGTGGCGGGGGCGCAGGGCTAAACCTCAGTAGACGTTCTTATCCTTCTCCCAATCCCTTCGTTCTGTTTTTTTTCGTCCATGAGCCGACGGAAAAATCGTCTGACTGGCTCAAATCCTCGTCAAATTTCTCTATTATTCGTTCTCAAGTTTTTGAAAATCCGGCCTCGAACAGTCGATTTTTTGTTTCGGTCCGTCGTCCGACAGGATCCTAGCGTTCCTGAAACGTGACTGCCTGGCCAAGGGGAGCTGGACGGATTATTGCTTAAGGCGGCATTTAATCCAGCCAGAACTGTGGTTCGAGTGTGGCATGCCACAGAAGTGGGGCGTGCACTAGCGCCGCATGCCCCATAGATATTCCCTTCACAAGATGATAGGGGAGGTGATTCGGGCAGGGTAAAGCCGTCATTCTGACCAGTAGGATTTTTTATAATGGAAAATTAAAATATTGTCATGCGAGGATCTCGCCAGCCTTTCAGCTTTTAGTGGGGCCGGTAGCGCCTCTGCGGACTAGAGGCGGTTGACATTGAATAACCCTAACGAGCAGAAGTGGCGGGTCAGGTATGGATTTTGCTTTATACAAAAAATGAAAACTCTTTTTACCATTGATTGCAGTTTTTTTATGGGTCCGGAACAGGGGATTTGTTTGATGCGGATTTTTCGATATTTAATGACTGCCGTATGCTTTGGGCTGCTGTTCCTGCCTGGCGGTAGCTGGGCTATCTCCCACAGTGAGCTGATGAACCTCAGTTTGGAAGAGCTGATGGAGGTGGAGGTCAGCTCCGTGGGCCGCAAGCTGCAAAAGGTCAGCGAGGCTCCGGCGGCGGTGTATGTCATCAGCCAGGAGGATATTCGTCGCTCGGGGGCGACCAGCATCCCCGAGGCCCTGCGCCTGGCACCGGGCCTCAGCGTGGCCCGCATCGACGGCAGCAGCTGGGCGGTGGCCAGTCGCGGCTTCAACGGCCGCTTCCTCAACAAGCTGCAGGTGCTGATCGACGGACGCAGCGTCTATTCGCCGCCCTTTTCCAACGTTAACTGGGACATGCAGGATACCCTGCTCGAGGATATCGAGCGCATCGAGGTGGTGCGGGGACCCGGCGGCAC
>CAZKQY010000135.1:0-14818 GCA_964555005.1 uncultured Syntrophotalea sp.
CCATGGCCCACGCCAAACTCGGCATCGCTCAGGAAAATTCCGGCAAACTAGTTACCCTGGTTCGCGCACAGGCCAAAAAATTAGCCCAGGAGAGGGGGCATGAGCTGATTATTATCGACGGTTCGCCCGGCATCGGTTGCCCGGTCATCGCCTCTCTTACCGGCGCCGATCTGGTTTTGGCCGTTACTGAACCGACCATGAGCGGACGCCACGATTTGCAGCGGGTCATTGATCTGGCCAAGCATTTTGGTGTCACCCTGATCGTCTGCATTAACAAGTGGGACCTTAATGAAGATATCAGCGGGCTCATAGAACAGGATGCCCATCAGCAGGGGGTGACTGTAGCTGGTCGTATTCGTTATGACCGGGCGGTCACCGAAGCTCAGATTAGTGGATTGGCGTTGGTTGAATACATCTCAAGCGGGGCGGCCCAGGACATGAAGCAACTTTGGGGAAACATAGCCGACCTGCTTCGTCAAGATTAACCATCTCATGGGTTTTTTCTTATCATTAAATATCGTTTACTGTTTATTTCCACCGCACAGTGGTGAGCTATGTTCACTTCAATCGATACCAAAAAGGAG
This sequence comes from uncultured Syntrophotalea sp., assembly GCA_964555005.1. Lineage (GTDB taxonomy): Bacteria > Desulfobacterota > Desulfuromonadia > Desulfuromonadales > Syntrophotaleaceae > Syntrophotalea_A. The sequence continues at coordinate 585 of CAZKQY010000135.1, forward strand.
AGTATATGAAAATTGCTATCCCGCTTTACCAGGAAGCCCTGAGTATGCATTTTGGTCATTGCGAAAAGTTTGTCCTCATCGAGGTTGATGAGAAAAAGAAAGAGATTCTCAGTAAAAATTACCTTGAGCCGCCTCCTCACGAACCAGGCCTGCTGCCACGCTGGTTGGGCGAACTCGGTGTTAACCTGATAATCGCAGGCGGCATGGGAAGTCGGGCGCAAGAGCTTTTCGCCGGCAACAACATCGCTGTGCTGGTCGGTGCACAGGGAACCTCACCGGAGGAACTGGTCAAGGTTTATCTTAACGGCACTCTGGAAACCGGCGATAATTGCTGTGACCATTAACCAAATACAGAATGATGTGCATGCTAATTGTTTGTTGTGCGGCAGCAAGAATTCCTTATCGTTAGGACTCTGCTTCAGTCCCGGTGATGATGGGGATATCAAGGCAATCTTCCAGGCGCATTCAGGACTGCAGGGGTATCAGGGGATTCTTCATGGTGGGGTGGTCAGTTCATTGCTCGATTCGGCCATGACACATTGTTTATTTTACCAGGGCATCGAGGCGGTAACCGGTGATCTTCACGTTCGCTTTGTGAAGTCTGTTCCCTGTGATGCACGGATGGAATTGCGGGCGCGGCTACTTAAGGCCTCGCCGCCATTGTATCGGTTGAGAGGCGAACTGGTCATTGACGGGCAGACCATGGCCTGGGCTGAAGCTAAATTTATGAAGAGGTTGTAATGTCTATAAGGAAGGGCGAAATCAAAGTTACGATTCTGGTCGACAATAATGCGGATGAGAATCTTTCGGTAGAACACGGATTTTCGTTGTGGATTGAGACAGCATCCCAGCGGATTTTATTCGACACGGGGCAGGGAACCGCTTTGTCTGCGAATGCATGTGCGCTGGAATGTGATCTGTCGCAGGCGGATATGTTGGTGTTGAGTCACGGGCATTATGATCACACAGGTGATGTGCCGTATGTGCTGAAGGTTAATCCGAAAATCCCGGTATATTGTCATGCGGGTGTATTTCTTCCCAGATATAGCATATGTGCTGAGACGGGCGTGAGGCTTGTCTCCATGCCTCAGCAATCTTGCGCTGCCTTGATAGCCTTGCCTTCAGGTCAAATTCACTGGGTTTCAGCGCCACAATTAATTCAGCCGGATATCGGAATTTCCGGACCGATTCCTCGCCCGCACGCCTTTGAAGATACGGGTGGGCCGTTTTTCCTTGATCAAGACGGTCAGCGTCCCGATTTGCTCGATGATGATCAGGCAATATGGTTTCAAACGGACCTTGGTCTGGTTATTATTGTCGGATGTTGTCACGCAGGACTGCTTAATACGGTGGAACATATACGTCGGGTGAGCGGGATTGACAGGATCCGGGGCATTGTTGGGGGACTGCATCTGCATGAGGCTTCAAAGCAGCGCTTGGAGAAAACATATCGGGCCATTGCCGACTGGGATGTGGAGTTCATTGTTCCCTGCCACTGTACTGGTAACGATGTTGTTTCTTCCATGCTTGACACCTTTGGTGACAAGGTTCTGCCGGGCCGGGCCGGGTTAACCCTGGTGATTTGAACAGGAAGAGAGAAAAAAGCAAAAACTCGGCAGCTTGAGGTTAAAGGTTAAACCGTTACGGAAGATTCGCGCATTAATTTTGTCCGGATTAAAATTGCAAAGCCCAAAACCAGTAAAGGGATGTCGTAATGATTGATAAACAAAGCATTCGAGATGCCCTTAAAGACATCCGGGAGCCTGAGCTGAAAAAAAGTTTACTTGAACTGGGAATGATTCGTGACCTGTCGCTGGTCGATGATAAGGTTAAGTTAACCTTGGCGCTCACGACCTCTAAATGCCCTAAAAAAGAGGCCATGGTAGCGGAGATCAGACAAGTGCTCGAGGATTTGCCGGGTATATCCGGGGTGGATGTAACAGTGACCACCTTGAACCAGGAAGAACTTCGGGAACTGTTTCCCAAACATCCCTTGGTCGGTCTGGAAAGGGTGCGGCATGTTTTAGCCGTGGCCAGTGGTAAGGGTGGAGTAGGCAAGACCACCATGGCGGTAAATGTCGCCCTGGCCCTGGTTCAAAAAGGTTACCGGGTTGGCCTTCTCGATGCGGATATCTATGGGCCGAGTCTTCCGGTCATGCTGGACCTTAAGGAACCTCCGGTATGGGAAAACCAAATGATGATCCCCGCCGAGAAGTTCGGCCTTAAAATCATGTCCTTAGGGATGCTTACTGAAAAAAATCAGTCCATTGTCTGGAGAGGACCGCTTGTTTCCAGGGCTACCAATCAGCTTCTGGAGCAGGTTCTGTGGGGAGATCTTGATTTTTTGGTTGTGGATCTTCCCCCCGGTACGGGGGATTCTTCCATTACCATCGCTAAATCCATCCCCAATGCGGCCGTTTTGATGGTTACGACGCCCCAGAAGGTCGCTTTGGCCGATGTGCGCCGGTCCATCGATTTGTTTAAAAAATTCGATATGCGTATTGTCGGTTTGGTTGAGAACATGTCCTATTTTTTCTGTGGTCATACCGAAAAACCGATTGAAATTTTCGGGCACGGAGGGGGTGCAAAGCTAAGCGAAGAATTAGACCTGCCTTTGTTGGGTGCGATTCCTCTTGACTTGCAAATCGGCAAGGGTGGCGATTCGGGGGTGCCTTTGATGGCATCGACCCCGGATTCCGAAACCGGGCGGATCTTTCAGGCAATTGCCGAAGAAATTGTTCAGGGATTTGCAGCATCCATCCCTGAATGAGAGGACAAATGTTATTTGTCCTGTCCCCAACCGAGAGGATGGAACATGAGTTATGTGTACGGTCCGGTGCCCTCGCGCCGGCTCGGAAGATCCCTGGGCGTGGATCTTGTTCCCTTCAAGACTTGCTCCTACGACTGTATCTACTGCCAACTCGGACGATCCGCCAAAAAGACCACGCTTCGCAAAGAATGGGCGCCGCTGGAAGAGATCGTCAGAGACGTTAAGGCGAAGCTTATTAGTCGCCCCGATTATATTACGCTTAGTGGCTCCGGAGAGCCGACTCTTTTCTCACGGATGGGGGAGCTCATTGATCGCATTAAAGCTCTGTCCGACATACCGGTTGCCCTGGTGACTAACGGCTCCCTGCTGTGGCATAAAGATGTTCGCAGTCAGGTACAAAACGTCGATCTTATTATTCCATCCCTTGATGCCGGTGATGAAACCCTGTTTCGTGCGGTGAACCGCCCGCATGATGATATTTCTTTTGAACAAATGCTGGGCGGTTTGATAGATCTGCGCAAAGAGTACAAAGGGAACTATTGGCTGGAGATTTTCCTGCTGCCCGGTTACACCGCGCAGGAGTCCGAAGTCGCTAAATTAATCGCTTGTGCGGACCGGATTAAACCGGACCGGATTCAGCTGAACACGGTGATACGTCCGCCCGCCGAGGATTTTGCCGGTGCGGTTTCTCCCAGGCAGATGACCGAATTTGCCAAGATGTTTCATCAGCCTGCCGAAGTCATCGCCGAATTTTCTCAAGGGCATGAGCAAATCGAATTTTCAGCCGGTCGGGAGGATATTCTGAATATGTTGTGCCGGCGGCCTTGTTCTATTCAAGATATCGTCGCGGGACTCGGTTTGCACCCCAACGAAATAGTAAAGCATCTGGAACGGCTGACTGACCGGGGTTTGATTGGGCATTCCATGATTGCCGGAAAGGTGTATTTCAGCGTTGAAAAATAATCGGTTTAGGGTCACGACAACCTGAAAAACCTTCAGGCAACCGAAGCTATTTGCTACTCAAATCAGGAGACGAAAATGCCTATATTTATATCCGATGCATTGCTCGACCAGTTAATTGAAGAAGATATTCCCTACAGTGACCTGACTACGGAAACTCTTGGCATTGGCAATGAAAAGGGCAAGATAGTTTTTTCGACTCGTGAACCAACGGTTATCTGCGGTACCGAGGAAGCCCGGCGGATTTTTCAAAAGCTTGGAGCTACGATAAAGTATGCGACACCCAGCGGGGAGTACCTTCCGGCCGGCATTGATTTTTTGGAAGCAGAAGGGACGGTCAAAGCTCTGCATGCCGGATGGCGAGTCGCGTTGAGCCTTCTTGAACACGTTTCCGGCATCGCCACGCGGACACGCAGGATAGTGGATCTTGCTCAAGGGGCTAACCCGGTGATTTCCATCGAAACCTCCCGCAAATCCTTTCCCGGAGGTAAAAAATTGACTCTCAAGGCGGTATTGTGCGGAGGTGCCCACCCCCATCGTCTCGGCTTGTCGGAATCCGTGCTTATTTTCAAGCATCATCGGGTATTTTGTGAAGACCAGGAGGGCTTCTGGGCCACAATCAGCGAGATCAAACAAAGTATACCGGGTAAAAAAATCACTCTTGAGGTCGAAAATGAAAACGAGGCAGTCACTGCGGCAAAAGCCGGAGTCGATATCGTTCAAATCGATAAAATGCCTGTTAATGATTTAAAAAGGGTGGCGGATAAAATTCGGGCTATCAATCCCCTCGTAAAAATCGCCGCGGCAGGGGGGATCAACGAAACCAATGCCGCAGATTACGCCGCGACCGGTGCCGATATCCTGGTTTTGTCCTCGATATTTGCCGGAAAACAAAGCGATGTCGGGGCTCGTATCTTCCCTTTTGATTAGGGCGCGCGTCAGGCTAAAGGTCTGCAATTTTTAAACATCGTCTTAAATGAACTCTTCCAAGGGAGGGCTCAAACCAGTCGGGACTTGCCATGGAACGAACAGTAAAGCTTAAACGAGTATTTACGAGTGAAAAGCCGATCATCGGCATGGTTCACCTTCAATCCCTGCCCGGGTCACCCGGATACCAAGCCGACCAAGGCATGAAAGCCATCATCGCTGCGGCCCGGGAAGACACCTTGCGAATGATTGAAGGAGGTGTTGACGGAATTCAGATCGAAAATCAAGGCGATTGGCCTTTTCTCAAACCAGAGGAAATTGGTTTTGAGACGGTTGCCGCAGTTACGTCTGTCGTCGCGCACCTGAGGGTTCAACACGATCTGCCGATGGGCATAAATATTCATCTTAATGGGGTCAATCAGGCTCTGGCCATTGCTGCGGCAACGGATTGTCAATGGGTCAGGGCTTTCGAACTGGCCAACGCTTATATCTCTTCGTCCGGGCTTATCGAAGCTGCCGGCCCCAAGGCGCTTCGCTACCGCAGGTTATTGCAAGCAGAAAATAAGATTCTGATCTTTGGTGATTTTCATGTCAAGCACGGTAGTCACCAACTGGTCGCGGATAAAAGTGTGGTCGAACAGGCCGGCGATGTTGTGGCCGCCCTTGCTGACGGTATTATCGTAACTGGAACGAGGACGGGTTTGGCCCCAAATCAGGAAGAGCTCTCCGCTATTCGCAAGGCTGTGTCGGTCCCACTCATTATCGGCAGCGGCCTTTCCCTGCAAAACATTGAAGAGCTCTTGCCCCTGGTGGATGGAGCCATTGTCGGTAGTTCTTTTAAGGTGAACGGTGATTTGAAAAACCCTGTTGATTGTTCCCTGGTCAAAAAATTCATGGAGGCGGTCAAAAGAGTGAGAGAGTACCAAGGGAATATAACGTAACCATTCTGTTAAGGCCGCTGTTGTTTGGGGGAACCTTGTTCTGTCGCAACGGATGAGGAATAGACTCCAGCCAGCTGATTTGTCGCCTAAAAAGGTTGGCTGGCATTGTTCGAATTGGTCATGAACAGGTTGAACGCGGAGAACGAGAAGTCGCATCATAAGCGGTACCGCCGCTTTTACTCAAGGGGCTGATCAATGTAAGGTGGTTTTGATTGTCAGCACCCTGAAAAAAATCAGGAGCGAAAAGAGTGGATAAAAAAATTAATGCGAGAGATATCCAGATAGGTTTTCATCCTGCGGGCTATCGCATCGACAAAACCGCATCGCCAATGGATTTTTATACAAAATGGGAAATTACCCCAGAAGGCAAATGGACAAACCCGAAGCCGATATGCTTTGATTCAATGCCGCAGGAAGGTTGGCATAAACAGAAAATGAAACCGGAACAGGCTCAGGGTCAGGGTCAGGTACTTTCTTAATAACTCCCCCTCAAGTTTTTGTTTTTCTTTGTAACCGAACAACGGCTAAGCTGTATCTATAAAGGTCGCCCTGCGTTAACGGGAGTAGTTGAGAAAGTTAGAAGGAGACGAACGTCTTGTATACCGAACTGGTAATGGATCATGTCATGAATCCGCGGAATATCGGGGTCATTGAGGATGCCGATTCCATCATAAAGGTTGGAGATCCGAAGTGTGGCGACAGTCTTCTGCTTTTTCTTAAATTCCGCAACGATATCATCAGCGATGCGAAATTTTTGATTAAGGGATGTCCTGCGGCCATCGCGACGGCTTCCATGACCACCGAAATGGTAAAAGGGATGACGCTGGCAAAGGCCCTTGCGCTAACCGACGCACAAATCGCCGCTGTTCTGGGTGGTTTGCCGGAGGAGAAAATACACTGTTCGTCCCTCGCTGTTGGTGCGGTGCATGCGGGCATAAGGAACTATATGTCGGACAGCGATGAAAAGGATCAGGATGTAGGGGCGGACGTCGGGGTTGGGCCAGGTTGATTTCCTGCCACGAGGGGAAATAACCGGTTATGCTGGTTGTTAATTCGAAGAAAAAATGTATCAAAATCATAATTTTTAAAACGCTAAAAGCCCGTAATCTAATGATTATGGGTTTTTTTATATGTTAAAAGTCGTAATAATCTGGTCATTACTCATCCCTTTATGTCATAAAACAATCCATACAGAGTTCAGAGCATTTCAATGTCGACGGTGTCGCAAAAAGTTCGGCCTACAGCGTTAGGTTGTTTTTCAGGACGAATTTTTTGCTTAGCCATCCTATGTTTTTTGTGAATACATCAATGTCAGGCTGCGTTTTTTCAGCAATCAGACTTTAATTGACGACATCCATTCAAAAAAAGAGATCTATGTTAAAATTTTTCAGGTGTTCATCTAAATATCAAAACAACTCCGGCTGGCGAAATTTTCAGGCTGATTTTAATCAACAAAGAGGCGGTCGGCGTGGCGGACAGCATACCGGTAGACGAATATGCGCCCTCGCCATCCTTGCCATATGCAGCTTTTTCGGGCTTCGTCCTCTGCTCTGGAACGGTGTGGTAACTTCTCCGTTAAACTTTGCACAGGCCTCTTTGCCACCTGTAGAGCCAACTCAAATAACAAACAAACAGGGTGTCTGTGAACTTCTGGATAAACAGGATTTTTACAATCTGACCGAAAGGAACCTGGAACTTCTGGTCAACCAGCGGACGCTGGAGGTGGAAACAAGTCTGGATGAGGGTCTGCAGAACTACCTTCTTTCAAAGATGGATCGTAAAAATTCACGGGATATCGGAATCGTTGTTATGGAAGCCGACACAGGTCGCATTTTGGCCATGGCGGGATTCGACAAGACAGGTGATGCTGACAATCCCTGTTTGCGTAGCAATTTTCCGGCGGCCAGCATCTTTAAAATTGTCACGGCAGCATCGGCAGTGGATCATTGCAACTACACGGCCGATTCGACCATGCATTTTAATGGCGGTAAACATACCTTGTACAAGCGACAGTTAACCGATTCAATCAATAAATACACCAATACCGTTTCCTTCAAGGATGCGTTTGCTCAATCGATCAATCCGGTATTCGGTAAAATTGGTGAGGGTCAACTAGGAAAGTCGGTATTAGAAAAATATGCAAATATGTTCAAGTTTAATCAACCGTTGGATTTTGACCTGTCCCTGCTTCCCAGCCACTTCCAGGTTAATGATGATCCCTATGACTGGGCCGAAATTGCCAGCGGCTTTAATCGCGATACAACCATCTCGCCTTTACATGGCGCGGTCATGGCTTCGGCTATATTAAACAATGGCCGTATGCTGGCACCGTCTCTTGTGGATCGAATTTCCGATGATAAAGGTAAGGTCCTTTACCACAGGCAAGCGTCCAGAGAACAGCAGGCTATGTCCGCTAAAGCCGCGACAGTACTGGACCAGATGATGCAAACTACCATCAAGTCCGGTACGGCTCGCAAATCCTTTAGTGGCTACCAGAAGGACAAGATCCTTTCGCAGTTAGAGATCGGGGGAAAGACCGGTTCGATGGACAACAAAACCCATGAGGTCCGCTATGATTGGTTTGTGGGATTTGCCAATGAACGTCACGGTCAGGCCAAGGTCGTGGTGGCCGTCATAGTTGCCCATGAAAAATTCATCGGTATTCGCGCCTGTCAGTATGCGCGCATGGCCATAAAGCATTATTTCAGCAAACTTCTGGCGAAAACTGCAGATAAGTTTTCTGAAGTCGGCTGATAATTGTGGATATGCTAAAAAAATGAGATGAATTGCATGAGTAAGAATCGAGTCCGAACGTTGCTGTAATTTTCATTCCGGGTCTGCGCCCTTGAAGGGGAGGGGCGTCTTCGCTAAACACACAAATGTTTAAAGAACATAAGGAGTTCTGGCAATGAACAGCGAGCGATTTATACATCTTCGTGCGTATATCGGCTACGACAATGAGCGCTTGGCCAAAATGTTAAATATCGAGGTCGCAGATGTTGAGGCGTATTGTTCTGGCGGCAAACCAATCCCTGAAACCGTGGCAAATAAACTGGAAGCCTTTGCCGATTGGTCAAGTGAGGTCGGGGATACTACTGTTAAAAAAGAATTGGCAAAAAAACACTTAGGAAAAAAGGAACAATAACCATGGCGACCCTGTTTGAAAAAACTACGATCAAAAATCTCCATCTGCGTAATCGTTTTGTGCGCTCGGCAACCTGGGAGGGTATGGCCGATGAACAGGGGACGCCAACGGCCAAGTTGAATCAGTTGATGGCCGATTTGGCTAAGGGCGAGGTAGGATTGATTATCAGTGGCCATGCCTATGTAAGTCCGGAGGGCCAGGCAGGGCCCTGGCAGTTGGGGGTTTATGCTGAGACAATGTTGCCGAAATTGGCGCTGATGCCCAGCGCGGTCCATGCTGCCGGAGGTCGTATTGCCCTGCAATTGGCGCATGCCGGGGTTTACGGTATTGCCCCGGGGGGAACGATTGGTCCATCGGTTATGGCCGATCATAAGGGGAAAGTCTGTCAGGCCATGAGTCAAGACGATATCCAGCGGGTTGTGACCGCTTTTGCAGACGGGGCTGCCTTGGCTAAACAGGCCGGTTTTGATGCGGTGCAGATTCATGCGGCTCATGGCTATCTGCTCAGCCAGTTTCTTTCGCCTTTTTATAATCGCCGCGAGGATGGCTATGGTGGCAGCCTGGAGAATCGTGCTCGGATGGTGCTGGAGGTGCTGACGGCGGTCCGACACGCGGTGGGCGAAGACTATCCTGTGTTGATCAAACTCAATGCCGATGATTTCATTGACGGCGGGTTGACGGTTGAGGATATGCTCCAGGTAGCGGAATTGCTGGAAAGATCCGAAATCGATGCTATTGAAATCAGTGGCGGGACTATTTTGGGACCGAGTCAATACCATCCGGTGCGCCTGGCTCCTGAAGCCTTGACTCATAAAGCTTATTATCGCAAGGCGGCCAGACTCTGCAAGGCCTTTGTGCGGGTCCCGGTCATCCTGGTGGGCGGGATCCGTTCTTTGGATATTGCCGAAGAATTGCTGACAGAAGGTGCTGCCGACTATATATCCCTGTGCCGGCCGCTGATCCGCGAGCCGCATCTGATTAAGCGCTGGGCCGCAGGCGACAGGGAACCCAGCGGCTGCCAATCTGAAAACGCTTGTTACGGGCCGCTCCGGGCCGGCAAGGGAATCTCTTGTGTCATTAAGTAAGGCCGAGTCAGCAGATAATGAAGCAGATGCTCGCCTCTTGACTACTGAGTCCTACGGGGCACTCAACACCCGAACTGGCTGGCGATCGCCACTGCTGATTTGTTGCGTTATCTCTTTGTTTTGTTATGTCGCCTCCTATATCCGCATGCCGGTGGTACCGAGGCTCGCTATGGACTTGGGTATTAGTACTGCCGCTATTGGCCGCATTAACGCCGCCTTTTTCCTGTCCGCCGCGTTGTGCGCCTTTCCTCTGGGGCGGCTCAGTGACTTGGCAGGCAAGAAACAGGTTGCCATGGGGGGCTTGCTGTCTCTAACTGCCGGTAGCCTGGTGCTGGCGTTCAGCTCCACCTTTCTACAATTGGTAGCCGGTTATATTTTTCTTGGAATCGGCATGGCCGCTTTCGGTTCGGCCATGATGTCCCTGGTTGCTGACCTGTCGACGCCTGCAAGGCTCGGTCGAGCCTACGGTTGGTATACCCTGACGCTGTACGCGGGTATGAGTTTCGGGCCTGCCATCGGCGGCGTTTTGGCCGGAAAGATGCTCCTCTCCCGGGTGCTGCTTTTGTCAGCGGTGCTGACTGCATTGGTGACCGGTATTGCAAAGGTTTTTTTGCCGGCCACCGTGGCGGTAAGGCACAGCAATGACCAGCATCGTGGCGCCGGTTCGGCCATAAGCAGTTTATTGCGGAATCGGCCCCTGTTGGGGTGCTGGTTCGCTACCTTAGGAGCTTGTTTCAGCATGGGGATGTTTTTGACCTTTTATCCTCTCTACGCCTACGCCGAAGGTTTTAATGCCAGTCAAGTCGGGATAGTCTTTCTGTTTCATGGTGTTGGCAACGGTTTGGTTCGGCTGCCATCCGGTTATTTCAGTGATCATGTTGGTGACCGACGCTTACTGGTTTTTTTGGGCCTGGCCGGTTGCTCTCTAGCCATGGTTTTGTTGGGGTTGGCCGACACTTTAGTGATGGCCAATATGGGTGCGGCGATCCTCGGCCTGAGTCTCGGCGTGGCTTTCCCTTCTTTGGGGGCGTCTATTGGCGAGGTGGTGCCCAGGCATTTGCGCGGTGCAGCCATGGGCGGCTTCAATGCCTGCATCTTTCTAGGCATGTTGGCCAATGCCCTGCTGATGGGCATTGTTATCGAAGCTATTGGCTATAGCAACTGTTTCTGGCTGAGCGCTCTGGTCAACGGGGTGCTGGCCGGACTGGCTTCAGTGTTGTTGCGGGCTAGGCGTAAAGAGAGTCGCCCCGTCATTTGCGCATGACACTAGCAGATTGCGATATTTGGAAAGGTTGGGTGAATGAAAAAAATATTAATAATGCTTGACTGTTAAGCTGCGTTTTATTATAAAAGTGTATCGTTAGTTGGCGCTTATTTATATATTAACAGGGCAAAGCCGGGGAAATCCGGTGACGCAAAGCCACGGGTCCTTAGAGGATCGCCGGGTTGCAGGGAAAATGAAACATAAAATCACAGAAATCACATCGATAACAATCTTCATAATAGAAATAAAACATAATCTGTCCTTCGTTAGCTGATCTTCAGCTAAGCGAAGGGCTTTTTTTGTTTCTACTCAAAGGGCAATCTCTGCCCACTGTTTAAGTGTAATAACAATGACTTGAGGTCCAACTTCCAGAAAGGGATGCTGATGAAACTCAATTTGCGCGCAAAACTGCTGGTCCCAACTTTTGCGGTGATTATTTTGTGTTTGGCTGTGACGGGTTTTTATTCTTACCGCACCAGCAAAATAGCAGTGGAACAGGCCCTGAAAGAACAGATGCGCACCATCGCCGACAGCTTGAGTAAACAGATTGACATTAATGTTATGGATTTGACCCGCACCTTTCGTGCCTTGGCTGGACGTGACGTGGTTGGGGCTCTGTTGATTGACGGGGGGGCTGCGGTACATGAAACTGTTGTGCAGACCGATGCGGCACTGTTACAGATGATGCAGGATTACCCGGGGGAGTTCGAATTTCTGGCCGTCATCGATGGCGACGGCGTTGCGGTCGCTGCCTCGCAAAAGGATCTGGTCGGTGAGCTCAACGTGGCCGATCGTGGCTATTTTCAAAGTAACCTGGCTGGCAAGGTAGGCTACGATGTGGTTAAAAGTCGAGTTTCAGGGGAGCCGATCCTGGTCCTGGCGGTGCCGGTCACGGTACAGGGCCGGTCTCGAGGGGCCTGTATCGGTGCTGTGCGTATCGGGTACTTTGCCGAGCAGTACGTTTCTCCGGTTAAGGTCGCCGAACGCGGTTACGCCTATCTGGTCGATGCAACCGGTACCTTTCTTGCCCACCCGACCGCCGAAAATATTCTTAATGGCACCATCGGCGATTATGAATGGGGGCGCAAGGTGCTTGCCGAAGGTAGCGGTTTTCAGGTTTACGACTGGAAAGGCCAGAGCAAGGTTGTTTCATACCAGGTTATTCCTTCGACCGGTTGGGTCATCGCCGCCGGTGCCGAGTTTGACGATATGTTTGCACCCCTGGCCGGTATCGCGCGGGCCAGTATTCTGGCTGCTGTGCTGACGCTGCTGGGGGTTGGCGTGGTCCTGTTTGCAATCGCTACCTCCATCGTGAAGGCTGTTCAGCAAGGGGTCAATTTTGCCGAAGAGGTCAAAGACGGCGACGTCAGTCGTCGTTTGCGGTTGGTGCGTGACGATGAGATCGGTACTTTAACGGCCGCTCTGGATCGAATGGCGGACGGTCTGGAAGAGAAAGCTCTCCTGGCCGAAAACATCGCTAACGGCGACTTGACCGTTGAGATTGGCCAGGTTGGTGAGCGGGATCGACTTGGCCAAGCTTTCGCTAAGATGGTGACCAACCTTAACGACCTGATAACCCAATTGCAGGCCGCCGCACAACAGATCGCCGCCGGTAGCGTACAGCTCGCCGATGGCAGTCAAACCCTGTCTCAGGGGGCCACCGAATCAGCGGCATCTTTAGAACAGATCAGTGCCTCCATGATCGAAATGGCTTCGCAAACAAAGCTTAGCGCCGATAACGCGGACCAAGCGAGTTCTCTTTCCAATGGGGCAAGTAACGCCGCCACTCGCGGGAGCAAACTGATGACCGAGATGGTCTCGGCCATGGGGCAGATCAATCGCTCTGGAGAGGATATTGCCAAGATAATCAAGGTGATTGATGAAATTGCCTTTCAAACCAATCTGTTGGCGCTCAATGCAGCTGTTGAGGCGGCCCGGGCCGGTCAGCACGGTAAAGGGTTTGCGGTGGTGGCCGAAGAGGTGCGCAATCTGGCAGGGCGGAGCGCCAAAGCAGCCAAAGAGACAGCTGAGCTCATCGAGAACTCGGCAGCGAAGACCCGTCATGGAAACGAAATTGCCGATAAAACTTCTGCCGCTCTTAAAGGGATTGTGGCCGGCACCACCAAGGTTTCGAATCTGGTGTCTGAGATCGCTGCCGCCAGTAAAGAGCAGGCCGAAGGCATCAGCCAGGTCACCGAGGGCCTGGGTCAGATCGATCAGGTCACCCAGCGGTCCACAGCCAATGCTGAAGAAACCGCTGCCGCTTCGGAGGAACTTTCCAGCCAGGCCGATCATCTGCGGCAAAACTTGGCTCGCTTCAAGGTGAAAGGGGGCACGGCTCAATTCTCTGCTCGCAGTATTTCTCCGTCTGTTGCTCAACCTGCCATGTTTGCCGTTGAATCCGGATCGTCAACCCCGGCTCAGGTTATCGCTCTCAACGATGGGGAGTTTGCGAGGTACTAACCCGGTTGTCTGACCATGTAAGCCCGGCAGGTTATCCTCAAGGGGGTCACTTAACGTGTTGATGTTTTCATTTATTCGGTTAATCCCTCCGATCCTCAATAGATTAGAGGGATTTTTTTGTAAATCAGGTTCCCTGCTTTCCTATGCTTAGATCCTTCCGGGATTATTTATCGGATAAATTGTCTGAAAAAGTTGAGTGCTGCGGTACGATTAATAATAAATTCGATCAACCGAGTTTAGCTTGCCCAAAAAGCAGATCTATTCTTTTTATGAGGGGTCATAAGAACTTAAGGGGGCTTCCTCTTAGTGTTTTCAGGACGGGATGAGCGTGCTCCTTTTGAAGCCGGGAAGTTTACCGGATAGCGAGCCTCGTATCAAACAGGTTTGATTCCCAGGGCGGTTTCGTTGGCCTGCTGTTCTTGAAAACTGGTCGAAAGGATGATGTTACGGAGGACGATAAGTGAAAAGTGCTACTCCTGTCATCGAGGCTTGCAATCTGATCAAGAGGTTCGACGACGTTACTGCCGTGGAGTCTGTTACGTTCAATGTCCTCGAGGGTGAGCTGTTCGGTTTCCTCGGTCCGAACGGCGCTGGCAAAACGACCATGATCAACATGCTTACCGGTTTAGCCAGGCCCGATGCGGGAACGATCCGCATTGCCGGAATCGACTGTTCCAAG
>CAZKQY010000136.1:0-4651 GCA_964555005.1 uncultured Syntrophotalea sp.
GGAATATCTGAAACAAATGGATGAAAAGAAGGCCGATGAATCAAGGCAACTTTTAAAGGAGCGCTTTGATTATCCCATTTTCATGTACGAGGCGGAGAAGGTCGGCATATCGGCCACCGGCGGGGAAGATGAAAATGAACTCTATCCCAACCCAAACCAGCCAGAAGAAAATATAATAACTTGTTTACAGTATTACAGATCTTTTCTTGAAGGAGAAACGCTGCCATCTTCAAACAAGAGAATATTGGGAAAAGTTAAATTAAGTTCAGCGTTCCATGTTCATTTTTCTGAGTGTGACCGATGGGATCCAATCAGCTTTTGTAAGATGGACTGGAAGTGGTCAGACAAAGCAATGCAAAGGATTGGAGATGTACTTGAGAAAAGGCAGGAGCCAGTCGATAAAAATATAAAATTCTCAGATCTCCAACCTGTTACAATCCATTTTGATGGAAGTATGGACAAAAGGACACTTGCTCAGGGTAAAATTTACTTAATGCAAATGTTTAAGGCCGAACCTGGGGATATTATTGTGTCAAAAATTGACTTAAAAAATGGAGCAGTTGGGATTGTTCCAAATGATTGGAAAAACGTTGCTGTTACTGGGCATTTTGCGGTCTATACTGCAAATCGGATGTTAGTATACCCTGAATGGATTCATAGAATTATTCAACAACCTGATTTTAAGGAATTTCTTTGGCGCCATAAGGTTGGAGCAGAAGGCCGAAAAGAAGTGAAGCTGGACTTTTTTGAATCCATTAGAATCCCTGTGCCTGATTTAAAAATTCAAGCAAAAATACTCCACCATAAACAACATATTGTTAATGAAATCGAAAAGCTTAAGCAGCAGCTGGAGTTAGCTGAATCACAGGTAAATCAAATGATTCATGGGGAATCATTAGATGGGTAGCATTCGGCCAGCGGACAAGGTTATCGAGTTTGAAGGCTACTTCGCAGAAGGCGTATTGGGCATTTTCAAAATCATCCACGGTTTTGCCGATTTGCGGGATCTGGCGGCGATTTCGGTTCCCTACGAGCTGAGTGATGGTGCCGAACCCGGGCAAGTGATCGGGCATCAGCGATGCCTTTTAGGGGTAAACTGAAAACAAGGGTTAATTTAATGAATATCTCCGACCTCCGAAAACTTGTCGCCCGTGGCGAAGACAGCCGCCTGCAATACAAATCGGATGTGCGTAATGTAGATGCGCTTGCAGCGGAAATGGCGGCGTTTGCCAACTGTGAGGGCGGTCGTATCCTGATCGGTGTCGGGGATAATGGAGAGTTGGACGGAATTTCCCGGTCCGAGATCGGTCGGATCAACCAGTTGATCAGCAATGCGGCCAGCCAGCATGTGCGCAGCCCCATTTCTCCCCAAACAGAAAACGTCTCCGTGGGTCGTGGAAGAGTGGTGATCGTTGTCACGATTCCCAACGGCATCGACAAGCCCTATTTTGATAAAAATGGGGTGATCTGGCTGAAGGTAGGTGCAGACAAACGACGGGTGAACTCCAAGGAAGAACTGCGCAGGCTTTTTCAGGTCTCCGGTCAGTTCCATGCCGATGAATTACCCACCAAGGCCGGGGTGGAAGCCCTGGACAAGCTCCGGTTTCGAGACTTTCTGCGTGATGTCTACAAGCGCAAATTCCCGGAAAAACCTTCGGAGCTGTTGCGGTTGCTGCAAAACATGAATCTTGCGACCGATGACGGCAAGCTGAACCTGGCCGGGGTGCTGATGTTCGCCGAGCGACCGGAATGGATCAAGCCCCAGTTCGTGATCAAGGCCATTCGCTATCCGGGCAACGAGATTCACATCACCGACTATGTGGATACTGAAGATTTTTTCGGCCCCCTGCAAAAGATTTTTGACGATTCCCTCGCGTTTGTTATGCGAAACCTGCACAAGGTTCAAGTCGGACGAGGGGTGAACGCACCCGGATTGCCCGAAATCCCGGAAAGCGTTTTTGAGGAACTATTGGTGAACGCCTTGGTACACCGTGACTACCTGGTGAGTGCACCGGTTCGCCTGTTTATTTTCGACAACCGCATTGAAATTGTCAGCCCCGGCCACCTGCCGAACAACCTGACTGTAGAAAAGATACTGGCCGGTAATTCGAATATCCGAAATCCAATTCTGGTTTCTTATGTGGCCAAGGGTTTATTGCCTTACCATGGTTTGGGCTCCGGCATCGCACGCGCCCTTGATGCGTGGCCGCAAATTGATTTTATTGATGACCGTAATGGCTGTCTCTTTACTGCCAGTGTTCAGCGGAAGGAGATCGTAGAGCGCACACAGACTGAAGAACAACTGAAAACGTCGGGGAAAACGTCGGGGAAAACGTCGGGGAAAATCCTGAGCAATTTAAAGCAAGACAAAAATTTAACCATACCGGATTTGGCACGGTTGATTGGCGTAACTGAGCGTTCCATCGAAAGAAATATCCGCAAATTGCAGTCTCTGGGCCTACTTCGACGAATCGGTCCAGCCAAAGGTGGTCACTGGGAAGTGATCGAATGAATAAAAAAAGTTTAGACCGTTGTGTATAATAACCTGGAATCTTGTCGGTAAAAGCATGAGCGAATACCAGTATTACGAGTTTCTGGCCATTGACCGGCCCTTGACAACAGATGAAATTGCAAGGTTGCGCACGCTTTCCACGCGGGCTACGATCACGCCGGTCAGCCTCATCAACGAATACCATTGGGGCGATTTCAAGGGTGACCCTGACAAATTGATGCAGCGGTATTTTGATGCCCATGTCTATGTGGCCAGCTGGATGACAGCCATATTCATGGTGCGCCTGCCCATCGAAGCATTGACCAAAGAGACGGCCAAGGCTGTGGCCGTACCTTACCTGTTGGATATCAAGGCCACCAAGACCCATTGGATTATTACCTGGAGCCTGGAGGAGTCGGAAAATTACGACCGTTTCAGCATGGAGGACGGACGCGGCTGGATGGCGCGGCTGGCCCCGGTGCGGGATGAACTGCTGCACGGCGATCAGCGCAGTTTGTACATTGGATGGCTGGCGGCTGTCGCTGGGGGGATGATGGGTGACGAAGCCATGGAGCCCTTGGCCGCGAATGGCCTGCAAAGCCTGTCCGAAGCACAGCAGGCGCTTGCCGAATTTCTCGAGGTGGACGCGGACTTGCTGGCGGGTGCGGGCATGGGTAGCCTGGCCGCTCCGAAAACGGAAATCTCGCGACAGGAAATGGATAACTGGATCGATTCCCTGCCCAGAAATGAGGTCAATTCGGTTCTGAAAAAACTTCTCAAGGGCTCGGGGCAGCAGACCGAACGGTCCATGAAGAACCGATTCGCGTCATGGCGGCGCGAACTTGAGACAGACAAGGCCGACACGCCGCGGCGCACGGTGGGAGAATTGCGGCAGAACGCCGAAAAGGCCCGTCTGATCCAGATGGAAAAACAAGAACGGGACCGAAAGCAACGGGAGATCAAGCGACGTGAGAAACGCAAGGTGTATCTGAAGAATCTGTCCAGCGACTTTCCCAAGGCCTGGGCATCGGTTCGTGAATCCGTCGAGCGCGGATCGGCGCGGGGTTATGACGAAGCCTGCCGCATACTCGTCGACATCGCCGAAGCCTATGACCTGTTTGTGACCAAAGACCAATTTCATAAAGAATTGAAAAAGTTCATGGCCGGCCACCTGCGGCGCAAGGCGCTGATTCAACGGCTGGAGAAGGCCGGCATCTGGAAGGAAGAATAAATGCGGCAGCATAAGGTATCAGAAAATGACATCGATCTGAGCAAACCCGTCGAATTGGTTATTCTCGCAGTCAAGGAGCGGGCCGCCCGGTGCCGTCTGCTGGGGAGTGAGCGGGTCATTACCCTGCGCGCAAGCGGCCTTTGGGAGTTTGTGCCCGGTGCGATCGTCACGGTAATGCCCCGAAAGCAGTGGCATTACGGCGGCCACCCATATCTCTCTGGCGAGATTCAATCGACTCGAATCGACGTTAAGGCCCTCGATCTGGTACCCCTGGTACTTGTAGATATGGGCATGTGGGACCCTGAGGAAGAATACTGGGGAGAAAATGACGAACCTATCGAGGAATGGGACAAGCCGATCATCACTCACCGGCCCCGCCCCATGTTCGAAATGGAGCAGGTACTGCCCGGGGAGGAGCCTGACAATCCTTTCAATGACCCCATCACGCAGTCAAACGATCTCAAAGATGCTGGCAAGAAGGCGGAGGCGATTAAGATTTTGATGGACCTGTGCCAGGCGGATCTGCGCTGCCTCGATGCGCATTCGCATCTGGGCAATTTCGTCTTTGATCACCATCCCCGGGACGCCATCCGGCATTATGAAGTCGGGCTGCGCATTGGCGAACTGTCCTTGGGTGATGATTTTGCCGGCGCGCTGCCGTGGGGCCTTATTGACAATCGTCCATTTCTGCGCTGTATGCACGGCTATGGATTGTGTCTTTGGCGGCTGGGGCGCTTTGAGGAGGCGGAGTATATATTTCAACAGATGCTCTGGCTGAACCCGTCCGACAACCAGGGCGCGCGGTTCCTCATCGATGAGGTGAAGGTAAAAACAGCCTGGGAGGATCGTAAAAACGAGTAATAGAATGACACAACCCTTCAAACCTATATTCACGATAACCAACAGGATCAGCTCAGCACTGACCTGCA
>CAZKQY010000137.1:0-2444 GCA_964555005.1 uncultured Syntrophotalea sp.
ATGACATCATGCCTTTCCGTACCGAGGTGGTCACCGAGCACATTCATGCCACCAGCAAGCTGTTGTCGACCATCACCGGTATTATGGTGCAGCCCAACAAGGCCATTGTCGGTGCCAATGCCTTTGCCCATGAGGCGGGCATTCATCAGCACGGTATGCTGATGGACAAATCGACCTACGAGATCATGACTCCCGAGTCCATCGGTCTGACGCAGAACAAGCTGGTACTCGGCAAGCATTCCGGTCGTCATGCTTTTGGTTTGCGGCTGACGGAGCTCGGTTACGAGTTGAACAAGGAAGATCTCAACAAGGCTTTTGTTCGCTTTAAGGCGTTGGCCGACAAGAAGAAGGATATCTACGATGAGGATCTTGACACCATCGTTGCAGATGAGATCGTTCGGATCGATGAGCGTTACAAGTTGCTGGAGATGAGCATCGCTTCCGGTTCTTTTGCAGCGCCGACCGCTACCGTAGCCATGGAGGTTGACGGTAAAGTCAAAAAAACAGCCGTAATGGGTAGTGGCCCGGTAGACGCCACTTTCAAGGCCATCAAGAAATTGACCAAGAGTCAGGCCAAGCTGATTAATTTCACCGTTGGAGCTGTTACTCGCGGCACCGATGCCCAGGGCGAATGCACTGTGCGTCTGGAACTCGACGGTCGCGAGGTGCTTGGTCAGGGAGCGCATCTCGACATTATTGTTGCCAGTGCCAAGGCCTATATTAATGCTTTGAACAAGCTCGTCAGCGTGTTGGAACGCACCGCTGGTGGCCTTTAACGAACAGGCCCTGACCTACATTCTGGGCTGCATATATTCAAGGAGTAAGTAGATGGGAAAAACTATCGCAGAAAAAATCTTCGCCGCGCATCTTCGCGACGAGCCTTTCGACGGCACCTATGTGCTCGATCTCGACCGGGTTCTCTGCCATGAGATCACCACGCCGATTGCCATCGCCGATCTGCAGTGGCGGGAAAAGGATCGGGTCTTCGACCGGACCAAGATCAAGGCGGTCATCGACCACGTCACCCCGGCCAAGGACACCAAGACCGCCATTCAGGGCAAGATGCTGCGTGACTGGGCTGGGCGTCACGACATCCCTGACTTCTTCGATGTCGGTCAGAATGGCGTCTGCCATGTGCTGTTTCCGGAAAAGGGCTTCATACGCCCCGGTTACACGGTGATCATGGGTGACAGTCATACCTGTACCCACGGAGCCTTCGGCGCCTTTGCTGCCGGGGTGGGGACCACCGACCTCGAAGTCGGCATCCTCAAGGGGGTCTGCGCTTTTCGTAAGCCGTCCAGTATTTTGGTTAATATCAGCGGAAAATTGCAGGATCAGGTGGTGTCCAAGGACGTGATCCTGCACATCATTCATAAGCTGGGTGTTAACGGCGCTACCGACCGGGTTATTGAATTCCGCGGGCCGGTGGTCGATGCCATGAGCATGGATGCTCGCATGACCCTGACCAATATGGCTATTGAAGCGGGGGGCACCAGCGGTATCTGTCTGCCCGATCAAGTGACCGTCGATTACCTGTGGCCGTTTATTTCTGAGGAATACGCCAGCAAAGAAGCAGCCCTGGCTGATTTCAGCAAATGGCATTCGGATGTCGGTGCCGAATACGATCGTATTCTCGACATCGACGTTACCGATCTGGAGCCGCAGGTTACCTACGATTATAAGCCCGACTGTGTGAAGAGTGCTCGGGAGATGAAGGACGCAAAGGTTGACCAGGTCTATATCGGTACTTGCACCAACGGTCGTTTGGAAGATCTGCAGCAGGCGGCGGCAATTCTTAAGGGTCGCACTCTGGCCCCCGGCGTAAGAGGCATCCTCTCTCCGGCCTCACCTAAGATTTTTCGCGAAGCTATGGATCAGGGCCTAATCGCCACCTTTATGGATGCCGGTTTTTGTGTTACCAATCCAACCTGTGGCGCCTGCCTCGGCATGAGTAACGGTGTACTGGCTCCCGGTGAATCTTGCGCTTCTACCAGCAATCGTAATTTTCAGGGACGCATGGGGCAGGGCGGGATGGTTTATCTCATGAGCCCAGCCACCGCTGCTGCCAGCGGCATCAAAGGGGTGGTTACCGATCCTCGCGACCTGTAAGCGGGTTTTCAGTCTTTAACAAGGAGCAACCAAACCATGATCAGAACCTTTAGCGGCTCGGCGATTTTTCTTGACCGGTCCGATATCAATACCGACGAAATTATTCCAGCCCGTTACCTTACTGAAGTGACCAAGGACGCCCTTAAGCCCTATCTGCTCGAAGATCTTACCCTGGATGGTTTTGATCCACAGGGGGAGGTTCTGCAGCAGGCGGCGGTGATCGTCTCTCGCAAGAACTTCGGCTGTGGTTCGTCCCGGGAGCATGCACCCTGGGCTCTGGAGGTTAACGGCATTTACACGGTGATCGCTGAAGGCTATGCCCGTATTTTCCGGCA
>CAZKQY010000138.1:0-2742 GCA_964555005.1 uncultured Syntrophotalea sp.
CGGGGGGGGCCTGCAGCAGGATAAACAGGATGGCGATACATCCTAGTATCAGGGTAGCATCAAGCAGGCGCCGGCGATTTAATTTCATCGCTTAGTAACCGCCAGGGAGGCGCAGCCGATGGCGCCGTTGTGTTGAGGATGATCGGGCAGTACCAGCTCGGCTGTGGTGGCGCCGGCGAGCAGGGTGCGAAAGGCCTGGTTTTTGGCGACGCCGCCGGTGAGCACGATGCGGTCCTGAGGAAAGCGGCGCAGCATCGGCATGACCCGTTTGATCAGGGTCTGATTGACCCCGGCACAGAGGTTTGCCAGGGGGTGGCCTTCGATGATCTTGCCGATCAGTTCGCTTTCGCCGAAGATGCCGCAGGTGGCGTCGAGGGATACGGGATTGGCATGGTGTTGGGCCAACTCTTCTAAGGAGAGGTCGAGCACCTTGGCCATGTTTTCCAGGTAGCGCCCGGAGGAGGCGGCGCATTTGTCGTTCATCATAAAATCGATGAGTATGCCTTCCTCGACCCGTGCCACCTTGGAATCCTGGCCGCCGAGGTCGAGCATGGTAAAGGTGGTCAGGCCGGTCTGTGTTTTAGCCCCGGCCACATGGGCTTGAATCTCGGGAATCACTCGGGCACCAATCAGGTCGAGGGTGTTGCGGCCGTAGCCGGTAACCACCAGCGGTGCCTGCTGCCAGTTGCCTTGATCGGGCAGGTTGAGTTCGTCCAGGCGCAGCAGCAGTTGGCCGTTTCGCAGGGAGGCGTGCTTTTTGTAGAAGGGGATGGTGGGAAAATCCCGAAGCCACAGCACGTTGTCACCTTCAAGGGCGGCGAGCTTGACCTGGCGGCTGCCGAGGTCGATGCCGAGACCGGTCATGATTTTCTCGCTCGGACCATCTCGACAAAGCCTTCGATACGGATCCGGGTGCGGGCATCGAGGGGGCCGGGACGGTCCCCTTCCAGGGTCAGGATCGGCAGTTTAAAACGCTGTCGCACGATAAGATCTTCGATCTGTCGAAAGCAGAAGGACTGCACGTAATGGATGATGCCGTCGACCTGTCGTTTGGCGATCTCTTCTTCGATGTCAGCCAGACGGACAAAGATGTCGTAGGGATAGGTATAGCGCCGATACTGCTCAATGAGTGAATCAGTTGCATAGGGCATGGAGAATTGGCGCTGGGTTTCGTTGAATACCACCTGGCCGCCATTTTCCTCCAGCACCTGATAGAGGTCGGTGAAGATGGGCGGTACTCCCATGTAGGCCAGGCGCAGCTTGCCGGTTTTTGGTTGGCGCCCGCGGGCCTGGTCGAGAAAGGCGTCGACTTCGGCCTCGAAGGTGTCCGTGTCGCCGTTCATGTCCGAGGTGCAGACCTGGAAATAGTGGTTTTCCTCGCCGCTGACTCGATTTTCCTGCCAGGTCAGGCGGTCGATCTCATGGACCTTGCGACGCACCTGGTTAAGTCGCTGGCGGGCTGCTTCGATCTGCTCGGCATTGACGCCAAAATGGTCAGCCAGTTTATTGATCTCATGGGTCAGGCTGATTACCGAACGGTCGTAGGGGAAGGCAAAGGGAATCGTGGTGACGCCATGCAGCTGCAGTACCTCCATCAACGCCTTGGTGTTGGAGCAATCACCTTCGGTTACGGCGATGATTTCCTGAAGCCCTTGGCGTAGGGTGGCGCCATACAGACCCTTGATCCAGCCGCAGATGTTGCGGGGAAAACCCGCCATTTCAGCTTCATCGATGAGGTCGTGGCAAGCGGGATCGGTGATGAAGACGTTGTTCAGGTCGACTGGCTGGCGACCCGCAGCGAGAAGGATTTCCAGGGGGATGGTGGTGGTAAATCCGACCGGGGAGACTAGAGTTGTAGACACGGCATTCAATCGAGAGGCTTTCGGAATGAGATCATTGGATAGCTAAGCAAAAATTTTGGCCTTCAAGGCCAGCTGTTTTTTCAGGGGTGAAGACAACCATCAGTATGTCGAGGTCTTGAAAAAAACAATCTAACGTCGAAGTGCGGAATTTTTTGCAACGCCATCAGTCGTGACGAATAAAAAGTAGATAAATAACGGCAAAAATCAGCACCAGACCGCCACCGACAAAGATCAGCAGGGTCTCGGACATGATGTTTTCAACGGCGGTGCCGCTCTGCAGGGTGTAGTCGATCAGGCTGGCGAAGCCGACCAGCGTTAAAATTATGGCCAGTAGACCGTAGCGACGCAGGTATATGCTAATTAGAACGATTATTCCCAAGCCGCCGAGGAACCATTGGTTGTAGATCAGTTCGCCAATATTCAGTTCTTTCAGAAAGTCCAGCACTTGTTCGGTTTGGAGGCATTGCAACCACTCTTTAACAAGCGGAAATTCCATGAAAAGACCCCTTTGGCCAGTTGATAAATTCTATTTTGACAATCAAAGATGAGACTATAGCAAAAAACCATTAAAAATCAAAGGTTGAAAAAGCTTGCAGCCTTGACTTTATGGGTCGTATTCACCTACCATGCTTTTTTGATTTCAACTTGCTATCAGGATGATTCAGCGTGCTTGAACGAGCTATAGGAATCTTCGATTCGGGGGTCGGTGGCCTGACTGTACTCAAGGCCTTGCTGCAGGTTTTACCCGGGGAGCAGCTTTTCTATCTGGGTGATACGGCACGGGTGCCTTATGGCACCAAAAGTCCCGGCACGGTGCTGCGTTATGCTCAGGAAGCGGCGGAGTTTCTGGTGCAACAGCGGGTCAAGATGCTGGTGGTGG
>CAZKQY010000139.1:0-1899 GCA_964555005.1 uncultured Syntrophotalea sp.
CGTGACAATGCCCATTTGGAAAACCATCGGAGGCATTGCTGTTTTACTTATTTTTCAGAAAAAGGCTGTCAAGAACTTTTTTGCTGAATAGTTACAATATAACTTTTAACATCCGAAAAGAAGCCGCCTGGATTCGACAGGCGAATGACGGCTTCGGAATCTAAGGGGAGGCGCCATGAGATTCTTGAAGGAAAAGGCATTTATTAAAGAGACATGGCTATCCGTGGCCGTGCTTGTCGTTAGCACCGTGCTCAGCGCAACAATCTGCTTTGGAGGCAATAAAATGGAACCTCTCTACGATATTAAGGAAGCCACTACCATCAGACCTGATGAATACCAAGTGCGAGGGAACAACCTTTCCCTGTTTCCCGTTCCCCACGACAATTCCGTCGGCACCAATGACATGGGCAACGCGATTACCCTGTTATCCTTCAACAAAGGGCGGCTCAGTGCGGACAAATTCTTCCGCAACGCCGCCCACGATTTCGAAGGTGGCGGCACCTATCTCCCCGTTATTGATGAAGACACCATCGGCTTTGCTCAGAGCCGGCGGTTTTTGTTGTTCGACTTCAAGTCAAAGGATTGCAAGGACTATCGCATCGTGATGTCTTTGGAAAAAACTATTGAAGAAGTTGCTATTGCGGATGCCAAGAAAAAACATTTTATATTTGAAATCGAGGCCCATAATCAAAGATCTGAAGATCCATGGGATTACACTAGTTATTTTCTTTTAGTAGATCTAAGTGGTGCAGAGCAGCTACCGATCAAAGAAATACCAAGGAAAATTGGCACTGTCTGGCCCATTGTCGATGGGAAGATTTTTCTTTGGGAATTCGAGGAAAAACAATTGCGTGTATATAACATGGAATTTGAACCGGACAACCATCCACTGGCAGACGTTATCAGGGCCAACAAGGAAAAGATCCGTTTTATGCGGATACATCCCCATCCATATCTTCCTTTTGCAATTCTCTCGGGTGGGCGAAATGGAGCTCTTCTTGTCAATTGGGATTCCGAAAAAAAGGAAATCCCGTGTTTGTTATTTAAAGAGGCATATGAATTCGCCTTTTCCCCCGATGGCAAATGGGTTGTTTTTGAAAACGAAACATCACTCGACACAAAGAAAACCTACCTCATGCCTGTTTCCGAAAAGTACCCAAATTACCTGGGCTCGCCGATTTTGCTGTTTGATAAAGCTTTTGGAGGTGCTGTGAATAATAAGTCCGCCTGGACCACCAATCCCATCAGCTTCGTCGGATCACGCATGAGCAAGCTTTACCGTTGGGAACTGACCAACGAAGCCCATCCCGAAAGCGACAAGCCCACCTTCCATGACTACATCGTGGAAAAGGATCTGGGAAAACTGACCAGGGAAAAGAAACAGGGGTTGGGTGGAAGGAATGAGTAGCCGGGATTCTGATAAGGGGCCACAGATTTCCAAAACATAAGGCCTGGCGTAGCGGCATTGCTGCGGCATTCGATCTTTTAAAACTGAATAGTGCCCGACCTGCCCCAGATCTTCAGCGCCCGGGTCGAAAGCCGCGATCCCATCCCCGAGCTCGACGCCGCCGGACGCTATCGCTACCGCCAGTACCCCGACAGCAACCAGGCCCCCCACGCCGAAGCCTCTGCCCCCGCCAGAAGGCTGCAGCCCTACGCCAGCCCCAGCGACGGCATGCCCTTCGGCTGGCACCTGCCCCTGCACGACGACAACGAAGTGCTCGTCAGTTGCCTCAACCAGGACCCCGATCAGCCGATGCTGGTCGGCACTCTGTCCAATCCCGCCAACGGCTCGGTGGTCACCGCCGAAAACGCCGCCCAGAATCGGCTGCATACCTTTGGCGGCAACCAACTGGCCATGGACGACTGGCGGGACAAATCCTCCATCACCCTCTGCAC
>CAZKQY010000140.1:0-6329 GCA_964555005.1 uncultured Syntrophotalea sp.
AGCCTCTGGGGGCGATAGCCGGCAGGATCGGCTATCGCCCCCGGAAGGTTACGAATCTATCACCGCTACTGAGTTTGTGTTGGTGGTAAATTATTTTTATCAATAGGGCACAGTGTTGGTGAACGTCGCGAAGTAGCAAAAATGGCTTCGAAAGGATGCGGGGACACGCTCATGGAAGTTATGCAAAAAAAACGCGGAGGGGATAAAACCTCTTTGGCTGCAATAGGCAGTCAGCAGGTGCTTCCCAAACCGTCATGGATTCGAGCCAAAGCTTCTACAGCACCTGAAGTGGATAAGCTGATAGGCCTCTTGCGTGATCATCGGTTGCATACGGTGTGCGAGGAGGCTAATTGTCCCAATCTTGGTGAATGTTTCAAGCGCGGTACGGCAACGTTCATAATCATGGGTGATGTCTGCACCCGCCGCTGCCCTTTTTGTGATGTCGCCCATGGCAAACCTGTCGATCTCGATTCGCAGGAACCAAAACACCTGTCCGAGGCCGTGCTGGCCATGAAACTGCGCTATGTGGTGATCACATCAGTAACCCGGGATGATCTGAACGATGGTGGTGCAATGCATTTTTCCCGCTGCATCGCGGAAATTAGAAAAACCAGCGAAAATACTCGGGTTGAAATTCTGGTTCCGGATTTTCGCAGCCATGTCAGCGAGGCCTTGCTTGGTTTGGGTAGTTGTCTGCCCGACGTGTTTAACCATAATTTGGAAACGGTGCCGCGACTTTATACCCAATGCCGTCCTGGCGCCGATT
Source organism: uncultured Syntrophotalea sp. (assembly GCA_964555005.1). GTDB lineage: Bacteria > Desulfobacterota > Desulfuromonadia > Desulfuromonadales > Syntrophotaleaceae > Syntrophotalea_A. The sequence goes on from CAZKQY010000140.1 coordinate 767, forward strand.
ACCACGGATCGTTGGAATTGCTTCAGCGGTTTAAGAAATGCTACCCCGGCATTCCGACTAAGTCCGGCTTGATGTTGGGGCTTGGGGAAACGGATGAAGAGATTTTTGAAGTGATGCGGGATTTGCGAGCACATGGCTGCGAGATGCTGACCATCGGTCAATATTTGCGCCCCAGTCGCCATCATCTGCCGGTGCAACGCTACGTTCACCCGGAACAGTTCGAGGTGTTTCGGAGCATTGGTCTGGAGATGGGTTTTTCCCAGGTTGTTTCAGGGCCCCTGGTACGTTCTTCCTATCAGGCGGATTTGCAGGCGCAAAAGATCTTATAAAAACGACAATAACCGCGGCCGAAAACATCATTTTTGGCGCATGAGGAGAATATAAATGGCTGAGGAAATTTTTGATCTGATCGTGTTGGGCGCAGGCCCCGGTGGCTATGTCGGGGCGATTCGCGCTTCTCAACTCGGTCTGAAGGTGGCCGTTGTTGAGAGCCGCTCGACCCTTGGGGGGGTCTGCCTCAATGAAGGCTGTATCCCGAGCAAGGCGTTGCTCGACTCGAGTGAGCATTTTGCTCTGGCGCGTGATAAGTTTGAAATGCACGGCATTGAAATTCCGGCACCCAAACTCAACCTCGGCAAAATGATGGAGCGTAAGGAAGGGGTTGTCGGTGATCTTACCAGCGGCGTTGCCTTCCTGTTCAAGAAGAATAAGGTGACCTGGATCAAGGGACGCGGCAAGCTGTTGGGGGCCGCTTCAGACGGACTGCATCAGGTGGAAGTGACCGGTAAAAATGCCGGGGTGGTCAAGGGCAAGCAGATTCTGCTCGCTACCGGTGGCAAGGTGGCTCAGGTGCCAAGTATCACCATAGACAATGAAGTGATTATCGATAATTGGGGGGCTCTATGTCTTGACAAGGTCCCCGAGCACTTGATGGTAATTGGCGCAGGTTATATTGGTCTGGAACTCGGTTCTGTATGGCTGCGCCTCGGAGCCCAGGTGACCGTTGTTGAAATGCTACCGAAAATGCTGCCCAAGTCCGATGCCGACGCTACTCAAGCGTTGCAGCGTTCGCTGAAAAAACAAGGCATGAAATTCAATATGGGTACTTGCGTCGCCGGGATTGAGGTAGTTGACGGTAAGGCTACGGTCAAGCTGGCTAAGGGCGATAAAATAAAAGAAGTGGTCTGTGACAAGGTTCTCATGTCTATCGGCCGCAAGCCTAACACGGATGGTTTAGGGGTGGCTGAAATCGGTGTTGAACTTGACGAGCGGGGTTTTGTCAAGGTTGATGAGAATTACGCAACGACGGTGCCTGGTATCTACGCCATTGGCGATATCATCCCCGGGCCCATGTTGGCCCACAAGGCTTCTGAGGAAGCGGTGGTTTTTGTCGAGCGGCTACTCGGAAAAAATTCCAAAGTCAACTATGATGTCATCCCAGGGGTCTGTTACACCTGGCCGGAAGTAGCTTCCGTCGGTAAGACCGAGCAGCAGCTGGAAGAACAGGACGTTCCGTTCAAAATCGGAAAGTTTAACTTTGTTGGTAACGGACGGGCTCGTGCCATGGCCGAAACGGAAGGTTTTGTCAAGGTGCTGGCCCATGCCGAGAGCGGTCAGGTGCTGGGTGTGCATATTTTTGGACCGCGCGCTTCAGATATGATTGCCGAGGCAATGGCGGTTATGAGTTTCGGCGGTACCGCTCACGATATCGGTTCTATGTGTCATGGTCATCCGACCTTGTCTGAGGCGATGATGGAAGCGGCCCTCGATGTGGACGATGCAGCCATTCACTGCTGATATGTTTGTTTGAATAATCCTCCCATGCCGGGTTGGGGGATGGTATCTCAGCCCGGTATTTTTAACAATTTCTTAAAAAAAGCTTCTCAAGGTACGCTCCTGTTAGAGTTTGCCTGTTTGCCGGGAGTTGGACCTCCTAGCCACCTCCCGGTTTTTTTAACAATGGAAGGGTTTACTATGAAGCAGTTTCGGGTAGATAAGTCCTTGTGCACTCAGTGTGGAGAATGTGTCAAGGATTGTGTTGTCGGGGTGATCACTCTGGAGCAGGGTTACCCGGTATTGCCTGCCGACAAGGAACAGATCTGTCTTGAGTGTCAGCACTGCATGGTGGTGTGTAAGCCCGGAGCGATCAGTATTCTTGGCCTTGATCCGAAGGACAGTCTGCCGCTGGCAGGGAAATATCCAAGCCAGGCTCAGATGGAGACATTGATCAAGGGACGTCGCTCCATCCGGCGCTATTTGCCTGAAGCTCTTCCTCGCGAAACCATTGATGAGCTGTTGAATATTACTGCCCATGTGCCGACCGGTGTTAATGCTCGGGGGGTGGAGTTCATCGTGATCGAAGACCAGGCCACGATGGCGGCCATCCGGAAGGAAACATTGGAAACCCTGCAGGATTTGGCACGTAGGGACGCCATTCCTGAGAGTCTTGTTTGTTTTAAACAGTTTTTGCCTTTAATGGAGCAAGGGCATGATCCTATTTTCAGGGGAGCACCACATCTGCTGATTGCCTCGGCGGCCGAGGGGGTCCCTTGCCGGGAAGCGGATGTTTTTATCGCCCTGAGCTACTTTGAACTGTTGGCTGCCAGCGCTGGTCTTGGAACCACCTGGTGCGGCCTCGGTAAGTGGGCCATGGTAGATCTGGCCCCGCAACTGCTTAAAAGTGTTGGCGTGCCGGAAAATCACGACGTGGTTTACTTGATGCTGTTTGGCAAGCCAGACGTTCAGTATTATCGGACTGTGCAGCGGGACCAGGACGCTAAAATCCGGCGTTTGGTGAAAAAATGTTAACGAACTGTTGTCTGAGATATCGAGTATGAAAAAAGCAGATTCGCATCTGCATGCACCCCACGCCAGGTGGGGGGACCTCCTACTCCCCACCTGGGCTTTATCATGTGTTTGCCGATGCGTATAAATATGGACGATTGATTTTTATTACGTGGATCTGTTTTAAATGAACATTTTTTCTTTTGCCAGTTTTTTTGTTGATATCTGCCAAGCTTACCAACAGATCTTCCCCCCGGGGATCGTGTTTGGCCAATTTTTTCAGTCTCCTTCCATTCCAAGTGGGGGACCTCTCCCCCCCACTTGGGTTTTTTTTGAGACTGTTAATTAAGTTACACGGTTAGCCCTGGTGTTCTTTTTGAGCCGCCCAAGGATAGGCAAGGTATTTTAAAAAATGGGCTTCTAAACAACTAAATTATTTCTTTGAAGATAACTGTAAAATCTCGATTCCTTTTCCTAATGTTGAAACAGATGCCACTGTTTAGTAAAAATAGCGATAAGGAGTTCGTTGATGGAACTTAAGGATATTAAAAAAATTCTGGTTGTAGGCGCCGGTACAATGGGCAGGCAAATTGCTTTTCAATGTGCGGCTCACGCTTATTCAGTCACCATTTACGACACTGCGGCCGAGGCTTTGGAAAAAGCTCCTCAGCGTCTCAAGGAATACGCTGATTCTCTTATTATCGGCGGTCATTTGGAACCACAATTAGCTCATCTGGCACTGAGCAAAATAACCATAAAGACCAATGCTGCAGAGGCGGCGGCAGATGCCGATCTGCTCAGTGAATCGGTCCCCGAAGATCCGGCCATAAAGGGGAAAGTTTTTAAGCAATTCAATAAGATCTGTCCTCCAAGAACGATTTTTACGACCAATGCCTCGATGTTGATTCCCTCTTTAATAGCCAAAGCCACGGGTCGTCCAAAAAGATTTTTAGCTTTTCATTTTCATCAGCCGGCGTGGGTGGGTAATGTGGTAGATATTATGCCACATCCCGGGACTTCAAAGGAGGTGGTAGACTTGGTTCGCGATTTTTCCAAGTCAATAAACCAGATTCCGATGGTTTTGAAAAAAGAAAGTTACGGTTACATTTTCAACGTTATGTATAGCGGATTAACCAGTGCGGCTATCTCTTTGGCTGCCAACGGTGTGGCCTCGATAGAGGATATAGATCGTTCTTGGATGGGGGTAATGAAGATGCCCCTTGGCCCTTTGGGGATGCTGGATGTGGTTGGCCTCGATACCGTCTGGTCTATTACTAAGTATTGGGGGGATGCTCTTAGCGATTCGCAAACCTTGAAAAATGCCTTTTATCTCAGACATGAATATGTGGATAACGGCTGGCTGGGGGTAAAGAGCGGTAGAGGATTTTATACTTACCCTGAACCAGCCTATACAGGATTAACATTTGTTGAAGGTCTCTAAATGGTGGCACTGAGATCCTTGAACATAAAAAAGACCGAGAGGCGTCCTATGGATTTTAAAAATCTAGGATTAATTGCTTTTGCCGAGGCCTTTGCGCTGCAGGAAGAACTGGTGGCGGGGGTATTGGCCGGCACCGCTGAAGAGACACTGCTTCTACTGGAGCATCCCTCTGTCTATACCCTGGGGCGCTCGGGTCATTTAAAAAATATTCTTGATCCATCCATTGAAACCGTGCATATCAATCGCGGTGGGGATATTACCTATCATGCGCCGGGGCAGTTGGTGGGCTATCCGATCATTAATCTCGGCCAGCGTGGCCGAGATCTGCGGCTTTATCTGCGCTTTCTTGAAGAGGTTTTGATTCAGGTCGCAGCGGATTTCGGTGTTCAATCTTATCGGGTGGATGGTGAGACGGGGGTCTGGACCGAGCAGGGCAAGTTGGCGTCGATTGGCGCCGGGGCCAGACGCTGGGTAACCATGCACGGTTTTGCGCTAAATGTGTCCCTCGACCTGGCCGGTTTCCAACGTATTATCCCCTGCGGTATTGTCGGCTGTACCATGACCTCTTTACAGGAAATCCTCGGCCGTCCGGTGACTATGGCCCACGTCAAAGAAAGCACACTGTCTCATTTTGAGAGCTTGCTTGATCAGTGGCTGCCGCTGGCTATCCACGAACATAGAGCCGTTTCAGGATGAAAACCAGTTAGCTGGCGGCTCATAATTTTAGTTTGTCTGGCCCGACCGGTGTTCCCCGGGCGGGCCTTTTTTTTACAGATCTATATTCGCAATAATGCAACCTTTCAGGTTTTATCTCTGCATTAAGAACAAACCACCACAGCCTTTCCTCAATTATCTAGTGTTCATCCGGAAACTATGGATGAAAACTATCTAGATTGTTGAACCAGTGTCTGACAGAGCCATAAATTATTTGGCAAAATGTTGTCACAAAATAGGTAAGCGCAACTCATGCATGACGTACTGCGACAATTCTACTTCGACAAGCTGGGGCTGATCATACCGTAGATGTTTGCGGGGCGTTTTGTGAGCCGCCATGTGCGGAACCGCAGGCACTATGGTGTGGGAGAACGGCGAGGGGCCGCCCCGCCGTCAACCTGATTGAAATATATTTAAGACAGCAGGTCAGATACTGTCTAAAATTTCCTGTTTTTTGGATCGGAACTCATCATCGCTGATAAGTTCGTTGTCTCTGAGGTCCTGTAAGATCCGCAGGCGCTGCTTGATTTTATTCAGTTCAATTGGCCCGGCCGGTGGCTGTGTGGCCATCGGGTCGCCGGTCGTTGTCGGTTTTTTCATCTGTTCAATAGAGCGTTGCATTTC
>CAZKQY010000141.1:0-2222 GCA_964555005.1 uncultured Syntrophotalea sp.
ACCTGCTGCTCAGCTGGCAAACCGTGGAGCTACCTGCAGATATGGAGCTCCTCGGCTATCAGGTCTATCGCCGGCGTCCCGGTCGGGCCTTTGCTGCCGCGCCCCGCAACCCAGAGCTGCTCAACCAGCCGCATTTTGTAGATAGGGGGTTTGAAACAGGCCACAGCTACGTCTATGCCATCCGCACCGTCGCGCGGCAAGCCGAACAAGTGCTGGAAAGCGCCCTTTCCGACGCCCTGATCATTACCCCTTAGGGCAGGTTTTGACATCCCTGCCGGACTCGTGTTAAGCCTTACCTGCTCGGCTTCGAGCCATTAACCGATTCATCGCTTACTTTTTTCATAGTTTGCTAACGAATTTCAGGAGAGATTCCATGAACCACTTTCAGTACCGGGGAAACGACCTTTATTGCGAAGAGATTGCCGTCAAGGACATCGCCGCCCAGGTTGGCACCCCCTTTTACCTCTATTCCCATGCCACTCTGAGCCGCCATATGGAAGTCTTTACTTCGGCTTTTGCCAGTATTCCCCATATCGTCTGCTATTCTATTAAAGCCAACAGCAACCTGGCGGTGCTCAAAACCTTTGTCAACCTCGGCGCCGGCTTTGACATGGTTTCCGGAGGAGAACTGTTTCGCGCTCAGCAGGTCGGTTGCGATCCGCAAAAAATCGTCTATTCCGGCGTGGGCAAGACCGAACCGGAAATCGAAGCAGCCCTCAAGGCCAACATTCTAATGTTCAACGTCGAATCACCTCAAGAGCTGGAGACCATCGACCGAGTCGCCGGACGGCTCGGCAAGAAAGCCGGTATCGCGATTCGGGTCAATCCCGACGTCGATCCCCAGACCCACCCCTATATATCCACCGGCATGAAGCAGGCTAAATTCGGCATTAACATCTCTCAAGCCCTGGAGGATTATCGCTGTGCCGCAGCCATGCCCAACCTGCAGGTGATCGGCGTCGATTGCCATATCGGCAGTCAATTGACCAAATTATCGCCCTTTGTCGATGCCATCAAAAAAGTTCGCGCACTAGTTGAAACCCTGCAGCGAGAAGGCTTTGGCATTAAGTATCTCGATCTGGGCGGCGGCTTGGGCATCACCTATGATGACGAAGAACCGCCGACCCCGGCCGCTTATGCCAAAGCAATTATTGAGGCCACCCAAGGTCTGGACGTAACCCTGATTTTCGAACCGGGCCGAATGATGGTCGGCAACGCCGGCATTCTCGCGGCCAAGGTTCTGTACATTAAGGAAGGCGAAGCAAAGAACTTCGTCATCGTCGATGCGGGCATGAACGATCTGACCCGCCCGGCATTGTACGGTTCTTATCAAGGCATTGAACCGGTAAACCGCTCAACCGGCGAACGAATGGTTGCAGACGTGGTTGGACCGATCTGCGAGTCAGGCGATTTTCTCGCCCAGAACCGGGAAATACCGGTCTTCAAACAGGGCGATCTATTAGCCGTCACCTCAGCCGGAGCTTACGGTTTTACCATGGCCTCCAACTACAACAGTCGGCCCCGCATCCCAGAGATAATGGTCAAGGGCGACCAGGTTTTGATAATCCGCCAGCGGGAAACCTATAACGACCTGATCAAAGGGGAATCTATCCCGGACGGGATCTGAGCCCGCTGTCAGCCTCCGTAACTTCCGAGGCAACACAGGTCCAATTTATTCGCAAACACTGGAGGAATCAGGTATGTTCAGAGGATCTATCGTGGCCATAGTCACTCCCTTCGACAATGAGGGGCGCTTTGACGAAGAAACATTCCGGCAACTCGTCGAGTTTCAAATCGAAAACGGCACCGACGCCATCGTCCCCTGCGGCAGTACCGGTGAAGCTGCCACTCTGGATCACCAGGGCCATACAAAAGTTATTCGCGCCTGCGTCGGGCAGGCCAACAAACGGGTGCCGATTCTGGCAGGCACCGGCTCCAACTCCACCAGCGAAGCCATTGAACTGACTATGGCGGCCAAGGAGGCTGGTGCGGACGGCGCACTGCTCATCACGCCCTACTACAACAAACCCTCCCAGGAGGGACTCTACCAACACTTCAAAATAGTAGCGGAACAAGTTGCCCTGCCGCAGGTACTGTACAATGTACCCGGCCGCACCGGCATCAACCTGAGTGTGGACACCACCGTACGCCTCGCCGAACTACCCAACATCATCGGCCTTAAAGATGCCACCGGCGGGGTCAACCAAGCCGGCGAAATCCTC
>CAZKQY010000142.1:0-3207 GCA_964555005.1 uncultured Syntrophotalea sp.
TCGATACTGGCAACGGCAGTCCTTCGTAGAAAGTCAAAAAAGTCATGTGGCGGCAGTGAGTTACAAATTTTCCAAGTTTCTTCGCCCGCGACCAGAGAAGGACTTGATTCGTTGCGCGAACAGAGCGTTCATTCATGACAACTCGTCCGGAACCTAAAATAAGGAGTTGAAAATGAATGAGTTACAGACAGCCGCCCCGGGCGGCAAAACACAGGACCGAACCAGAAACTCGGTCTTGCGGCAGATGGCGCTGCTACAATCCATGAGCCTGGATCAGCTTCGCGAAAAGTGGTTCGACCTTTACGGAGGCGAACCGCCCCAATACAAGAAGCAATTCCTGGTCAAACGGCTGGGCTATCGCATCCAGGAACTTTTTTACGGAGGGCTTTCCGAGCGGGCCAAGACACACCTCGGTCAGGTGGCCAAGGGCGATCTGGTGGCGACCGTCAACCGCCGGATTCCCGAAGAGCGAAATGCGAATGAGACCATCCTCCCGGGGACCAGGCTGGTGAGGATCTGGAATGACCAGCGCTACGAGGTGACCGTCCAAGCGGAGGGATATGAGTTCGACGGACGCACGTTCCGGTCGCTCAGTGCGGTGGCAAGAGAGATCACCGGCACGCGGTGGAATGGGAAGGTTTTTTTCGGGTTGAAAAAGGTTTACGGCAAGAAAGCCGAAGGAGGAGCCAATGCTCGATAACGCCAATGTCGTGCCGGGCAGAAACAAGACTCTTCGCTGCGCCATCTATACGCGCAAGAGCCACGAAGAAGGACTCGAACAGGAATTCAACTCGTTGGATGCGCAACGGGAGTCGGCTGAGGCTTACATCGAAAGCCAGAGGATGCAGGGCTGGATAGCATTGCCGGACCGCTACGACGATGGCGGATTTTCCGGCGGCACCATGGAGCGCCCGGCGCTGCGCCGTCTGCTGGCAGATATCGACGCCGGGAAGATCGACATAATCGTGGTCTATAAGATCGACAGGCTTTCGCGCTCGCTGCTCGACTTCATGAAGATGATTGAGGTGTTCAACGAAAAGGGTGTCAGCTTTGTCTCGGTCACCCAGCACTTCAGCACCACCGATCCAACCGGCCGGATGTTTCTCGGTATCCTGATCACCTTTGCCCAGTACGAGCGGGAGGTCATCGCAGAGCGTATCCGGGACAAGGTGGCGGCCGCCAAGCGCCGGGGGAAATACTGCGGCGGTGTGCCAATCCTCGGTTACGACGTCGACCGAGAAAACAAGAAACTGCTGGTCAACCCGGATGAAGCCAAGACGGTGCAGTACATCTTCCGCCGGTTCATCCAGATCGGCTCGGCCAAGAAGTTGGGGCAGGAACTGAACGAGCAGGGATACCGCACCAAGGCCTGGACCACCAAGAAAGGCAAGGTGCGCGAAGGCTCCGAGTGGAATACCGCCCATATTTACCGGCTGCTGAACAACCGGATCTATATCGGCGAGATCGCCCATAAGGACCGCAGTTACCCCGGTGAGCAAGATGGGATCATCGACCGGGCGACCTGGGACAAGGTGCAGGCCAGCCTGGCAGACAACAAACCGGTCAAGATTTCCATGGCCAGAACCAAAATGGTCGCCCCTCTGAAAGGCGTCATCCGCTGCGGCCACTGCGGATGCTCGATGGGGCCGACCTACACCCGCAAAAACGGTCGCCACTACACCTATTACATCTGCGAGAAAGACAGCAAACGGACTGTGAGCCGCTGCCCGCTCAAACGGATTCCCGCCGGGGACATCGAGCAGGCCGTGGTCGAGCAGTTGAGCGCGGTGTTTCGCACGCCGACGCTGGTGGCCAAGACCTACTTCGCGGCCCGTGACATCGAGCAGGCGGAGCGGGAGCGGCTGTTCAAACAGAAAACCCAACTCGAAATGGAACTGTCACAGGCTCGGGAACAAGCCATCGAACTGATGAAACCAGGCAACGACCAGCCGGGCAAGGCCGAGATGCTGACGACCGTCAACCGCCAGGCGGTCGAGCTCTCGAAACAACTGACGCATGTGAGCGAGCGATGCAAAGCCTACCAGGGGAACAGCATCACGGAGGTGGATGTCTCGGAGTCCTTCCAGAATGTCGAGGGCTTCTGGGAGGACCTTTTTCCGATAGAGCGGAACCGGCTGATCCGCCTCCTGGTAGACAGAGTCGAGATTCGCGAGACCGGAATCGACATGGAGCTGCGCACCAACGGGCTGACAACGCTCATCGCCGAGCTGGCCGGTCTGGCCTGCGAAGTCACTGAACGGAGGGCAAGCCGATGAAAATCAAACCGACCATTACCGTGGCCGACAACGGCAACCTGCAGATCCACATCCCGATGCTCATCCGGCGTATGCGCGGCCGTAAGACGGTTATTGCTCCCCATGCGCTGGATGGAGAAATAGCCGGGGCGCAGGAGCCGGTGCAGTCAGCCATCCTCCAGGCGCTGGCAAGAGCCTTTTCCTGGGCCGACATCCTCGAATCCGGCCAGATCAAGTCCATCAGCGAGCTTGCCCGTACCCTCGACGTCGACGGCTCGTATGTGGCCCGCATCCTCAAGCTGACGACCCTGGCCCCGGACATCGTCGAAGCCCTGATCAACGGCGAGGAGCCCAACGGACTCTCGCTGGCCAAGTTGACCCAAACCTTCCCCGAGGACTGGGCCGAGCAGCGCCGTCAGTTCGGCTTCGTCACCGACTGACGACCGGACCGGAGCAAATCCCCACAGCCGACCACCAGCGTCGGCTTTTCTTTTGGCTGAGACAGGAAGCCAGAGTTGACCACACTTCTTTTCATCGCCGAGGAAGGCTATTTCGAAAAATACGTCCGTTTGGGGCATCGAACGAAGACCTAAGACAACCGCCCAAAACGGCAATATTCCGAAAACCCATATCAATCAAGGATGTAGCTTTCCGGACGAGCTTCGGACTTGGTCCGGAGAAAACAGAGAATCAGGGGGTAAACAGAGAAAGAATGGCTGGAGGATGGGGAGAATCGATGGTGCACAGAGGTGCTTTGGAAAGATGTGAAACGGGCGCAAACCCTTTAGAAACAAGGGGAAAAAGAAAACCCGTCACCCCGGAGAATGACCCCAGAGAGACGGGTTTGTCTTTTGTTAATGGTGGAGGCGGCGGGAGTTGAACCCGCGTCCGACAATATTCCACACAGGCGTCTACATGCTTATCCCGAATTTTGAGTCTCGCCGCTTAAGAC
>CAZKQY010000143.1:0-7100 GCA_964555005.1 uncultured Syntrophotalea sp.
AATATGATCCTGCAGCGCGAAACCGAAAAGCATGGAACGCTGGCAGGCAGGTGGGCGCGAAGCGCCCGCTGAAGCCCAGGTCTTCATGCTCCTTGGTGACAACATCCTTCTCGGGTTTCCACTCTACGCCGAAGGGGGGATTGGACAGCATGTAGTGAAACTTCTTCTCCGGGTGGCCATCTTGAGTCTTGCCGTCACCGAGGGTGTCGCCGTAGATGATGTTCTCGGTGGCCTCGCCCTTGATGAGCATGTCGGAACAGCAGATAGCCCATGACTCTTCGTTGTACTCTTGGCCGAACAGTTCAAGATGGGTACCTGGGGCATGTTCCTGCAAGTACTCTTCGGAGACCGACAGCATGCCGCCCGTCCCACAGGTAGGGTCATAGAGGGTACGCACCAGCCCCTTGGTGTTGAACAGGCTGTCTTCGGTGTCGTACAGCAGGTGCACCATGAGTTTGATGACCTCACGGGGGGTGAAGTGATCCCCGGCCTCTTCGTTGGCCTGCTCGTTGAACTTGCGCACCAACTCCTCGAAGATCGACCCCATATCGACATTGGAGACCTTGCCGGGGTGGAAGTCCACCGTGGTGAACTCTTTGAGGATGAGGAACAACCGGTTGCTGTCTTCGAGCTTCTCAATCTCCTGCTCGAACTTGTAGAACTCGAATATCTTGCGGGCGTTCTCGGAGAAGCCCTTGATGTAATTGAGCAGGTTCTTGCCGATATTGTCCGGGTCACCGAGCAGCTTCCTGAAGGTGAACTTGCTGGTGTTATGGAACTGATAGCCCGTGATCTTGTTCAGGCGGGCATTGACAACCTTCTCGGGCTTCCCTTTGAGCGTAGTGTGCTCCTTGAGCACGGCATCTTTGGTCGGTTCAAGCACGCAGTCGAGGCGCCGCAGCACGGTAAGAGGCAGCATGACTCGTCTATATTGCGGCGGGCGGTACGGGCCACGCAGGAGGTTGGCGATAGACCAGATGAAACCGATATGTTCTAGGTGGTTTGTGCTCATGGAAACCTTAAGATATTGAAAATTCGTATGAATTAAAGCAGAAATGCTTGTCGAGATGCGGCAGCATGGTTAAAGCCGTCCCATACTACACGCCGCTAGGCAAAAATTCTATGGAAATATCCTTGGCAAATGATGAGATTGCAACCAGTGTTTACAGGCATTGCTTCGTTTGGCAAATGTATTTAATCGATATGCCTATGTTTTAAAATTGTAAATGTTGCGGAAAAAATTGATCCACCTATATAAATTGCGTTTAGTTGCATTTATTGCACTTTCTGATTATCACCAATCTCCAGCTATGCGTGTTTATCCAAGACATTCCTGACTAACGGCCTCAAAAAACCTTTTTTTTACGGAAATTACTGAAGACACAGAAAATAAATAGCTAAAAATATTCCATTTTTTTCGTGGACAGCTTGCGTCATAGTTTTTAATTCTCTTATGGAATTTTTTAAATTGCAGAAGAATATCAGTGTTATTCAGATTTACATTTTATTCGTTATTCTCATTTTTTACGTTTTTCTCTTCAACAAAAAATTATCTATATAGTTTAGATAAAAATATAAAAACTTGACAATAAGCAAAAATAGTTATTGACAAATTTTTAGTTCAGTGGTATACAGTTTCCTATAGATAATTGTCTTTATCTATTTCTTCCTTCAAATAATAATCCCTATAAATACACCGTAATAGAATTTTGTGGACTCTGCGCGCTATTTGCCTGTGAGTTCTCACGAATTATATTACAACATTCGTCCCCTTGGAGAGCAGTCAGAAGACTGGTGTACCAAGGGATTAGTCTTTTTTTTCTTAAGGAAAGAAAAATGATATCTGGATTAGTTTGTAAGTCATGTCATGGATGTTCGTTTGTCGCCTATCCATCTTATTGTCCAATGCAGGTGGATATCGGGCAATGGTTTTTGAGGAAGTTGGATATCCCTTTAAGTGAAAGGGCGGCAGACGGAAGCTTTAAGCCAATAAGTCCTAATTTTTTCACCAAGAAAATCGCAGAGCGTTTCCTTGCCCAAAGGATGCCCCAGCGAAATCAAAGGTCATTTTTGATCAACTGTTTAATTGCGATGGTTCCAGACTGGCCTCCTTCGGGATCGCGTTTAAAGGGACCACAAACGCTACACTGGGCTCGAACGCATCCCGAAAGCTCAGTGCATCATATTGCAAAATACATTTTTGCGGTGGCTAAGGCTTGGAGCGAGGCGCGCAAGTGTAGCGGGATAGCAAGGGGGCAACTGTAGGACGGGGATGCCAAATACAAAAACAATTACTGTTCACTGGTTATCGGCGACTTTACCGTCAAGGATTTCAGCTAAAGCCATATTCCAAGACCTCCTTTCGGCTGGCGTAGAATCTTTTTATCAGCGCTCTTCAGGGAAGGATGGCTACCGGACCACTTTCACAAATAAGGATAAAAGCATTCTTGTTTTTACAGACGGTGGCCATGCAGGAATGGGTCACCACTTCCGGCTTACAGGGAAAGCCTGTGAGAGGTATGGCGAAGGCCTTTACGAGTTGGGAAGTAAGGTGCTAGAGAACGGAGGGCATATTACTCGGCTCGACCTGGCAATCGATGACTATGGTGGGCTTCTGGACCTGGATCAAATGGAAGAGGCAATCAGGCAAGGTTTATTTACATCCCGTTTTCGCAGCCCACCTAGAATCGAAAGCGGCATTGATCCAAAAACCGGGCAAGGGGTTGGTAAATGTATCAGGTTCGGTCGCCGTACCAGCGAAGTGTTTTTGCGGGTATACGACAAGGCGGCAGAGCAGGGAGAGGACTTTCATTGGATTCGCTTTGAGATTGAACTCAAAGGTGAAAAGGCGACGGAGGCGATGCGGCTCATAGTTGCAGGAGAAAGTATCGGTGAGGTTGCGCTGGGTCTTGCCAGCAACTACCTGGCGTTTCGCAAAAAAACTAATGATCCAAATCGCTCACGGTGGCCTCTTGCTGTTTGGTGGCAACAGTTTCTTGGGGGGGTTAAAAAGATGAGATTGGGGATCCCAAGGCCTGATAATCGCAATGATAATTATGATTGGTTCCTCGAAAAATATCCACGCGTATTGGCTGGGGTAGTGGATCGATATGGTCCGGAAGTTTTGGTCCAAATGGTCGAAAGGGGTCGGCAGTCAATGAAGGGCAAATTGCTGGCTAGGGCTACACCTTCTTGAACAGATAGCTGTGCTATATAAGGCCTGAAATCTTGTCGCGGGGGGAGGGGAAACCCTTCTGGGCGCCAGGGCCGTTTGCATATGTTTGGTCCGCCCCCTCCTTCTGGTAAATTGCCAAGCGTAGCATGTCTTTTGGCTCATTGAAGATGGAAGATAAACACTAAGGGAGTTTTCATGCAAGTTGCACTACAGCTTGGCGAGGCCGACTATCAGGCTATCGCCAGCGAAGTTGCTAAACAGCTTTTGCCGGTATTGAGACCGCAAGTCTGTCAGGAAGGTCAGGATGTTGAATGTGTCTTTGATGTTAAGGCCTTGGCAAAGTATCTGCGGGTATCGCGAGACTGGATTTACAAGAAGGTTGCTGAAAGGGCGCTGCCGTTCGCAAGGGTTGGCAGGTCTATTAAGTTCCGAAAACATGAGATCGATCGATGGCTGGCTAAGCAGGAGGTGGCGCCGGTTAGCACCAACCCGGCCGACATCTTTCTCGAAAAACACAAAAAGAGGGCGGAGGATTCTTAATCCCTGGAGCCACTAAAAACCACCTTTTATTACAGTAGCATACGGACCCATGTGAAGTGGAACGTGAACCTGAAAACTATTAGATAATCTAACTCAGTCAGGGTATAATTATTCCATGCATAAATGGACAGCGGACGAGATTCAAGGTTTCAGGAAAAGCGTTGGGCTGACCCAGGTGCAGTTAGCAGAGCGCCTTGGTGTCAGTCCGAACTATGTCTACTTAATGGAAAAGGGGGTGAAGGTACCGAGTAAAACATTACGGATTTTATTGACCTATGTGGTTAGGGAGTTAATCGAACAATCTGCTATAGAGGAAGGAGATTCGAGTGGCACGAACTCGGACACAAGGGGTTTACAAGAGACCTGATAGCCGAAACTACTGGATTGCCTATCAGGACTTAAGTGGGAAGACCATTCGGAAAAGCTCTGGGACAACGAACTTCAAGGAGGCGCAGGCGATTCTGGCCAAGAGCCGGCAGTTGATCTTGGAAGGGAAGAGTCCGGAGATCAAGAAGATAAAAAACCATACGTTTAGAGAGCTTGCCGAAAAATATTTGCCGTGGTGTGAACGTCAGAAAGCGTTCGAAACAAAGGCGCGAAAGATTAAACAGCTGATAGATGTCTTTGACGCTGTGCCACTAAGGCGTTTCAGTACCATGCAGATCGAGCAGTTTCAATCGGAACGGCTTAAGAAGAACAAACCGGCAACAGTCAACCGTCTAACGGCAACGCTTAAGCACATGTTTACGAAGGCCTCAGATTGGGAAATGGTTGAGGAGGAGGTTTTAAAAAAAATCCGCAAAGTGAAACAGCTACCAGAGGGAGGAGGGCGATTGCGTTTTCTCTCCGTTGATGAGGCTCGAGAGCTGGTTCAGGCTTGCGACCCGCATCTCAGGCCGATTGTAGTAATGGCGTTAAATATTGGAATGCGTAAGAATGAAATTCTTTCTCTGAGATGGGATGAACATGTTGATCTACGGCATGGGTTTATATTGTTGGATAAAACGAAGGGTGGTGGCAGGCGTGAGTTGCCAATCAATGAGACGCTACGCATGGTTCTAAAAGCGCAAATCCGACGAGTCGATGTCTCCTATGTTTTCTACAACCCTAAAACAGGCAAGAGGTACGGGGACGTGAAGAAATCCTTTTACTCGGCTTGTAAAAGGGCAGGGATTAAAGACTTTCGGTTCCATGATTTGCGGCACACATTTGCCTCCCACCTAATAATGGCCGGTGTGGACATCACTACCGTCAAGGAACTCATGGGCCACAAGACCCTGACAATGACACTGCGCTATGCCCACCTTGCCCCTTCCCATAAAGTGGCTGCAGTTGATATTCTCAATCAGGCACTCGCTGGAAAACCCACTTCACGATCAGTTCACGTTTCTATGGCTCAATAAAGAAAAAGAGGTTACAGCATAAGCCGTAACCCCTTGATTTTTTTGGTGCCCAGGGACAGAATCGAACTGCCGACACGAGGATTTTCAGTCCTCTGCTCTACCGACTGAGCTACCTGGGCAAGTTGAGCTCCGTTTATAGATGAAATTCCCCGTATCTGTCAAGCAAAAATCATCGCCGTTACCGTGTCGGTCTGCTGTTTCTTTTGTCTATTTGAAGCCTTGTGTTATTCTTACAGGTGTTGAAAGCATCAAAGGATTTTCAGATTACCCACCGTGTCGGGAGAATAACCATGAGCGAAAGTACTGTCGAGCCCGTTGAGGCTGCCCCCTTTGCCGTGCGTGATTGCGCCCTGATCACTTTGGCTACGGGGCTCAAGGCGCAGAATCTGCGGGAGTTTTGCGATGTTTTGCAACGTATCCCGCTGGAAAGTATTGAGCATCATTTATGGGGGCGCCTGCTGCAGCCCCGCTTTGATAATCCGGAATATAACAACGATTTTGCTTCCTGGGCTTTTCACGGTTTGCACGATAAGACCTTGGCCGAACGGTTGAGTATGGTGTTGCCCACCGATTTTTCCGATCAGGAGGCCTTGCGCCAGGAATTGGTCGAGGTTCTTGAGGAGCGGCTCGATCAATGCGAAATGGTACCATGGGCGAAAAAGGATAATCAGTTCCATTTTGTGCGGTCGCAGATCGTTGTCTTTGACAGCCGTTTGCGTTTCTCGCGCCCCGTCGATCTGGTGCCCTATCTGCCGCACCTGTCTACGGGAAGTATTTATTACCATTTCATTGATGCCCGTAACCGCACGGTTGAGCGCTGCGACGATTTCAGTGCCTGGCTGGCTGGTTGCGGTCCCGAGTATCAACTCCTGCGCGAGCGATTGTGTGGTGTTGACCCTTATTTTTCTTCGTTGCAGAACCTTCGGCAGATCGTCACCACCCTTTTTCAGACGTTTTTTGAGGAGGCTGTCCAATGAATTCCACTGATAAAGACGACAGTCTGTTGCTCGATCGCTACGCCGAAGTGACCGGTCGCGAGGTTATTCATCATCTGCAGCAGTTGGCGGAACCCCTTAAGGGGGCCAAGGTGGTGCATGTTAACTCGACCCGCGAGGGGGGCGGAGTGGCGGAAATCCTGCAAAAACTGATTCCTCTCAAACGGGCTCTCGGCATTGATGCCAGCTGGGAAGTCATTCAGGGCAGCTCGGCGTTTTACGAATGTACTAAGGGTTTTCATAACGGCCTGCAGGGCATGGGCAGTCCGATTCCGAAACATTTGCTGGCCGAGTATGAAAAGGTTAACGCCGAAAACGCCGAGGTATTGCGCAGCACTCTGGAGGAGGCCGACTTCGTGGTTATTCATGACCCGCAGCCGGCACCGTTGCTGAGTCACTGTCCCGAGCGCCGAGGGCGCTGGTTGTGGCGCTGTCATATCGATGCCAGCCATCCCTATCGTCCGGTGTGGAAATATTTGCGGCAGTGGGTTCGACCCTATGACGCCAGTATCTTTTCTATACCCCAGTTTGCCCAGCCGCTGCCCCATTCCCAGTATATTGTGGCGCCGAGTATCGACCCGTTGAGCGAAAAGAACCGTGAGTTGACTTTGGAGGAGTTGCAGACAGTCCGCGAACGTTTCAAGATCGATCCGGATCTGCCGATGATGTTGCAGGTCTCCCGTTACGACCGTTTCAAGGATCCACTGGGGGTGGTACGGGCCTGCCAACTGGCGGGAAAACTGACCCCTTTGCAACTGGTGCTGGCCGGGGGCGGTGCTAGCGACGATCCCGAGGGAGAGGCGGTGCTGGAGGAGGTTCGTCAGGCGGCGGCGGGAGATCCGCGGATTCAGGTGTTGCTGTTGCCGGCGGATGCCCACCATACGATTAACGCTTTGCAGCGGATCGCCGATATTGTGTTGCAGAAATCGATTCGTGAGGGTTTCGGCCTGACCGTGGCCGAAGCCATGTGGAAGGGCAAGCCGGTAA
>CAZKQY010000144.1:0-2342 GCA_964555005.1 uncultured Syntrophotalea sp.
CGAGGCCGCGACGGGGGTTAAGCTGGTCCACGGTCTTCAGCAGTTCATCAACCTTGGTTTGCTCGAGGTTCATCAGCGGTATAATCCGCTGTACGGCAGCTCCGAGATGAGCGTGCATCTCCTCCAACCGGTCGAGCAGTTCCTGAACTTCAGAATCCTTAATCAATAATTCCCTGACGCGCAGCTGGTGCTGCCGAGCCAGGTCAAACATACGCTGAGCCGCCATATTCGCCTGGGTCAGGGAGAGGATAATGGTACCCCTCATCTGCAGCTGTTCCCTTTTTTGAGAAAGATCCCAATAGGTAAATTGCAGAAAACCGAGCAACAGGGTCATCAGCAGCAGAACCGCTGCCGGAGCCATCAAAATCTGGTGTTTGAGAGCAATACGCATAGAGCGAAACGTATCACAGAAGTCAAAGGGTTACACTGTGCATTCGCACAGTTCAGCCCTTTGTATAAAAACAATTTTTGCGAATACCGTCGAATTATAGGCCGTATTTTCCCACCCCATCAAGAGCCATCCTGCAACTCTCCCGATAAAGCCTCTTGTGCCTCTTGATCTAACAACTGCGGCCGATCCAGATAGCGGAGCGAATGGTGAAAGACCCGTAACCGCGTTACCTCGGCCAAATGGCCGAGACGACCGGCAAGGCGCGCCGTCAAATGATTGCGCAGCCGGGCCCGAGGCAACTCCTGATGGGCGAAAACCGCCTCAATAACCAACAGATGGGCAGTACGCGCCAGGGCGACAATTTTGTCCAGGTTAGCTGCCGTCGGTGAAGCATCGGTGACATAACAGACTTTCATGCCCCGTTCGGTGCCGGCAATCTCCTCGACCAGTTCTCCCAGGGACACTTTCTCGGTGCCGCCAGCGACCAACGGCACGTCCAGCATGGTTTTGCCAGGCGTCTGCTGCAGCAGCAAATCCTTAAAATGCGCCAGCCAGGGACCGGTGAGAAATCCTCGCCGCTCAAGAGCATCGCGATGAATGGCGATATGCAACGGCTCCTCTAAGGCAAAGGCCAGGGAATCGATATCGCCATGGGCAAGGCGAGCCGCCCGCACAAAACAGTAAGGGGTTTCATAGAGCAGCCCATCGCTGCAATCACGGCCCGGTTGCGGCTCTGCGGCGAAGCCTTTTTGCGCCCGGAACACGGTCTCCTCCAATCGATCACCACGCCATTCCCGCACGGTAAGGACAAAAGAGAAACCGGCGGTGAGGTTCCAGGTGTAGCCAGCCAGGCGTCCGGCCAACTGATCGATGATACCAGCCGGACCGAACAGCTGCAGATTCAGGTCATGATACAGAAAGGCCCGCAGTAAAGAATCGAAGCCAACCAGATGGTCGATATGACCATGGGAAATAAACACCGCCCGAATTTTGAGTAAATCCCGGGGGGTCAGGGCGTGCAGATCACCGCAATCAAAGAGCAGCGCCTGGCCCCGGTGGGCAAGATGCACATAGAGGGCGGGATCACCGAAGGGCCCATTGACCAGACGCGGATAAAATACCGACCTCATAAGACTTCACCGGGCGACCAGCTTGATGTCGCAAGCAGGGTCATATCGGGCCAAGAACCTATCGAACTTGACGGGCCGAAACGAAAAATTGGCTGTTTGAGACCAGATTTTCGAAAATTTGAGAGCGAATAGCAGGGCTATTTGGCAAAAATTGTCGAGAATATGGGCCAATCAGACGATTTTTCCGTCGGCTCATGGTGAGTCCGACAGTCTCCTAGGGAACCTTGATGACCGTATAGAACAACCTATTGCCGCGCTGCAACAACAACCGCAAGGCTTCCCCGGAGGAAAGCTCTGCGACCACACGGCGCAAACCGGCCACGTCTTCAACGGCCTGACTGTTGGCCTCAATAATCAGGTCACCGGCCTGCAAGCCGGCAACGGCTGCAGGGCTGCCTGAAACGATATCCGTCACCAGAGCACCATGGCTATCTTCCAGACCATGGCGACGCAGCAACTCTTGCGAGGGATCTGTTAATCCCAGACCTAATTTTTCTTCGATCGCACTATGCCCTTCAGAAACCTCTGCGTCATCATCCAAACGAGAAATCGTGACTTCAACCTGGCGTTTTTTGCCGTCCCGGAAAATAGTGAGTTGAGCCCGCTCGCCCACCGGCAGCGCTGCGACCTGCTTGGGCAAATCGTTCATTTCATCCACCACCCGATCATTAACAGACAAAATCACATCCCCCCGCCGAATTCCCGCCTGGTCGGCCGGCGAACCAACAGTCACCTCGGTGACCAGCGCACCTTTGGCCTGCGGCAAGCCAAAAGACGACACCAGCTCATCGGTCAGAGCCTGCACCATCACCCCCAGCCAG
>CAZKQY010000145.1:0-2364 GCA_964555005.1 uncultured Syntrophotalea sp.
CCGGCCAGACGCAGCACTTCCAGCCGGTCCTTAAGGGCCGAGGGGATGGTGTCCATAATATTCGCAGTAGCAATGAACATCACGTTGGATAGATCAAAGGGCAGATTGATATAGTGATCGGAAAAAGCGTGGTTCTGCTCCGGATCAAAAAGCTCCAGCAAAGCGGCGGAGGGATCGCCACGAAAATCGGCGCCGCCGACCTTATCCAGTTCGTCGAGCATGAATACCGGATTATTGGTGCCGGCCTGCTTCATGCCCTGAATAATGCGCCCCGGCAGAGCACCGACGTAGGTGCGGCGATGGCCGCGAAGCTCCGCCTCGTCCCGCAAACCACCCAGAGAAACCCGCACAAACTTGCGCCCCATAGCCCGGGCAATGGACTTGCCGAGGCTGGTCTTGCCGACCCCCGGCGGACCGACAAAGCAGAGCACGGGGCCCTTGAGCTTCTTTTTCAGCTTGCGCACCGCCAGAAACTCAAGGATCCGCTCCTTGACCTTGTCGAGACTGTAGTGGTCCTCGTCGAGAATCAGGCGGGCTTTGCGCAAATCGAGATTGTCCCGCGTGGTCTTCTGCCAAGGCAAGTCGGCCAACCATTCGAGATAGGTACGCAGCATGGAATATTCAGCCGCCTCGGCCTGCATGCCCTCCAGTCGCCGCAGTTGCTTGATCGCCTCGGTCATGGCCTCATCGGGCAACTTCCCATCCTTGAACTTTTGTTCCAGTTCCGCCAGGTCGGTGGTTTTAGCATCGGTGCCGCCAAGTTCTTCCTGAATAGCCCGCAGCTGCTCGCGCAAAAAGTATTCCCGCTGGGTCTTACCCATCTCCTCCTTAGCCTGCAGCTGAATGCGATTCTGCATCGTAATCAGCTCCAGCTCTTTGTTGAGCAGATCATTGACCTGCACCAGCCGCTCGACAGGATCAGATATCTCGAGCAGTTCCTGCGACTGGGAGATCTTGAGACTTAAGTGACCAACCACCAGATCGGCCAAGCCCCCGGGATCTTCGATATTATCCACCACCATCATCACTTCGGGGGGCAGAGAATTACTGATGGCCTGCAACTGGGCCAGTTGATTCTGTACCGCACGCATCAGCGCTTCGACTTCCAGGGGTAATTCAGTGAACTTTCGCTCCTCGAGGGCTTCTATTTTGACCTCAAAAAACGGTTCCTCACGCAAATACTCTTCAATACGTGCCTTGGCCAACCCCTGCACCAGAATTTTCACCCGACCATCATTCAGTTTGACCATACGCATGATCATCGCCACGGTGCCGATCCGATAGATATCGCCTTTGGCGGGATCTTCTTCATCGAAGATCTTCTGCGCCACTAAAAATATCAACCGATTCTCTTCCATAGCCATCTTGACCGCCGCCAAAGAGGACGGACGACCGACGAACAGAGGCAAAACCATGTGCGGAAAGACCACCGTGTCGCGGACCGGCAGCAGAGGCAATTGCTCGGGCATTTCAAAATCTTGCAAAGGCATGTCCCTGATATCCTCCGAAAAGTCGTTGAACTTGCTAACGATTATCATCTAGTACCATGTAACCCATAAGCTATCGCATCTTGCTTGTTCTTTGGCGCGTCAACCACCTTGTGTCTAAAGCTGAATAGTTACGGCTATGCAATCTTAGACACACCTTGTTGACCCACCAAATCCCGGCGCAATTTTGCGATATTCTATGGGATACAGGGTACTAGTAAAAATTTTCAAGCTGTCAAGAACCGTCGAACCGGTAGCTAACCTCGTTCCAATCACGACCAGCCGGCACGAAGCTGCGCTCCAGCAAAGTCATACTGCCAGCCAGATCGGTCCACAACAGAGTGGAGCAGCGCGTACCGTATTCGGCGGTGCGGATAAAAATCGGTGCTTGAGATCCGGCGATCAGATCGATATTGGCGGAAGCTTCCACGGACAAGCCGGGGGGAGACTCATCGGCCAGCAGCTTAAAGAGCCCGGTGTGATCAAGGGGCGACGTCGCCAACAGGGTCGCCAAGCCTTTCTTGCCAACGACCACCTTAGGCCAGGGAGTATCAAGCAAAGCGTTACTGACACCGTACAAACCGGGTTCCAGCAGTCGATAACCGGTTCCCCGATTGGACAAATAACCCACGGAGCCGCGATCACCCACCAACAGACTAAAACCACGATAGAGGGAACCTTGCTGCTCCACGCCCGCAAGGTAAACTTCCGGGCTGCGTAAGCCAAGCAGAAAGTCGCTGACCAGTTGGCCCCGGGAACGAGGCGGATCGACCGCTGGCGGCGGTTCCCGAAAGTTGGTCACGGCAGCAAATCGCCCCGTGCGGCCCATGGCCAGCCAACTGCCCCCCTGCAGCAGATCCCGGCCGCCAATAATACC
>CAZKQY010000146.1:0-2394 GCA_964555005.1 uncultured Syntrophotalea sp.
CGGCCAAAACCGCCAGCACCGTTTTTATCAACGGCAATCCCGTCTGCCACCAGAACTCTATTTTTTCGAAGAGCACCGGCGACGAACCCGGCGACCGCAAAGGAATTCGCAGCGGCACCATAACCCAAAAAGCCGAATTCATTTCCGGCTCTTCCAACGTCTTTATCGAAGGCATCCCTGCCGTGCGGCAGGGTGACCTGATGGTCAGCAACAACTGCAACACCGCGCCCATGCCCCTCTCCCAGCCCGGCGCACCGCGCGCCAAGGAGCTAACTCCCGAACAAGTGGAGGGGCTGGAAGCCACCGAACTGCCAAAGGACCTGCCGTTGGAGGTCAGCGGCGATAAACTGCACATTCAAAATGAGCTGACCGGAAACACCGCGCCCATCCATGCGATCGACCCGGATGACATCATGCAGGGCGAAGGATAGGAGCAGCAACCATGACCACTCTCAACAACCAAGACCAGATTTACCATTTCAATACCCAAAAACCGATTGCCGACCTGCACGACAAGTCCCTCGAGCAAAAGGACTTTCGTGAAATCATATTAGGTGCCAAACAAGAAGACGCCGAACAGGACCTCTGGCTGAAGCTGAAAGACGAAGACTTCGACTGGAACAACCTTTACCTCGGCCGCAGCAAGACCTTTGAAAAAGGCAAGTCCCCCAAAAAGCACAACGTCGTCGTGCCCCTCATCCCTCGCTGCTACACCACCCCTGACCGGGATCCTGCCCAAGCCGTCGAGGTTCCCGAAGGATGGCTGTATATCATCCGCCAGTTCGAATCCCCCCAGGGCACCGCAGTGGAACTCTGGCGCGAACTAAAGTCCGACGGCCTTGGCAACTTCAGCGACGTCAATGTCAAAAAGTTCAAGGACAAAGATCAGCGAAAAGCCACTGGCCAGCCGGGCTTCCGCATCATCGTGCCCTATTGCATCGATAAAAAGGTCCATCAACTCTGGATCGCCTACTCCGAGGTGCAATGGAGTTGGGCACGCATTCAAAGCATGAAAAAGGATTCGAAACTGCGTGAACAGCGCATGCACTATCTCGATTTGAAAGACTGTCTCAATAATTTCGATAAAAGCAACTATACAGCGCCACCAGCCCCGCTAAAATCCGGCGAGCAGCAGGGCAATCTAGAGGTCAAAAACGTCTCCGGCCCTGCCCTGCTCTACAACCTCAAATCCGCCCCGGATCCCGAATCGAAGAATCTCGCCGAAACCTTCAAAGAAGCCATTCCCGTCGTCTACCTGGACAATCCCATCGGCATCGGCAGAAGGCTGGCGGGGGAATACCAAAACAAATAGCAGGAGTTGAGCGCTTACGTCAATGACCTGCGGGCCATTCCGGAGCTGGTTAACAATCCCGGCCTCTATGCCGAAGGCAGCGCGAAACTCGCCGAGGATAACGCAAAACGCCATGGCGTCGAGCGTTGGTTTGAAGCTGCCGCCCTGGCCAACCGCTATTTCTACAGCAAGATTTCCAAGGAGATTCCGCCTGGCGTCAAGGACAAGGACGCCTACAAGAAACGTCTGGCCGAAATTGATGAACAGTTCATCAAATATCAGAATATGCTCGACAAACCAGCCATCGAACTGGCGTTAAGGGTGCCGCAACGCACGGAAATTCGCGAAGAATTGGTCCGGGCACGGAATCACCTGGTGGCTTTTCTTGAAAAGGAGCTGGCGGCAGTCAAACCAGAAAAATCCGAAGGAGAAACGCAAGATCCACCGCTGGTCCTGGCCCTGGATGACTATTTCACCCTGACGCCCCTCACCAGCAGGGAACGAAAGCAAAACCCCAACGATATCATCGGTGACAACTCCACCCCGCGCTGGCGCGACAACTACCTAGATGGTTGGGGGGCGGTATATGACATCATTGCCTCTCTGGCCAAACACGAATACAGCCTCGATGCCGACCTGGAAGCCAATCCACCTGACGGCTGGCAGTGGAGGCGAGACAACAGCGCCTTCGCGCTGTTGCTCAAGCTGGCCGATCCCGAGGGCGAGTATCCCCTGCACAGCCGACTGTTCCCTAAAGCGGCTGCTGACAACCCGCTGAAATTCGATACTGCACAGGTCCCGGATAAGGACCATGATTTCAAGATACAGCACCTCGCCAACCTCGAGCCTCTGCTAAAGCGCGATCCCGACATCATTAGCGGACTTGCCCTGTTCGGCAACAATCTCAGCGAACTGATGGCCATGCGGGACGACAAAGACCCCGCCTACGAAAAACAGCTGGAACGAGCCCGCACCAGTGTTTTGCGCCTGGTCGACAGCGTGTTCAGCCTGGACCTTGAGGAAACGGATATTCCACTGGCGGAATTGATCGCCAGGGCAAAAGAGCAGGCCGAGGCAGAGAAGAAGGACGGAGGCACCCTCGG
>CAZKQY010000147.1:0-1738 GCA_964555005.1 uncultured Syntrophotalea sp.
AAGCCGATGGCGGGTCTCATCGTGCAAGCGTTTGGCGCGTCGATGAGTATGGGTAAGACGTCCACCGGTAAAAAGAGGCTGTGTCAGGGATAGGTTTAGCTGGTAAAAGTTCTGCTCCCCAACCGGTAACTCCGCATCCTCCGGCGGAATTCCGGCGGCAAAGGAATCGCCTTCGATTATCAGTCGTTCCGGCTGGTCGAGCAACGAATAGCCGCCCTTAAGCGCTAATGCCGGGAAAAAACCCGCCCCTGAAATAACACCGCCTTCCCGAGCCGCAGCCAGCTCCTCTTCGGCAGCCTTGAGACTATTGTTATTCTGCAGCGCTAAATCGACACACCCCTGCAAGGTCAACTCGGCGGCGAAACCAGGGCTGAAGGAGCAAAGCAGAACCAGTGTCACTAGCAGCAACCGTCCTATCATCACAAAAAACTCACCGTAACCGTCATGCCGTGTTTAAGGTCACCAAAATCATCAAGAACAACATGCATGGTCTGGGTATTGATATCAAAAGAGGCCATCGGATCAAAGGACTTCTGCGACTTTTTCCGGACATCCGAAAACACCTGGGAAACCCGGCCGTGAAAAACCTGACCAGGAAAAGCGTCGCAAGTCACCTCGGCGAGCTGGCCAACAATGACCTTGCCCATCTCGGTTTCCTCCAATTCGGCCCGAATCCGTAAACTCTCGGGATTGAAAATTTTCAGCAGCGGAGTCCCAACGGCCACCGATTCTCCCGGATCCCTGAAGCGTACCGACACCATACCGTCGATAGGGGATTTAATTGTGAACTCTGCAAGCAGCGCCTGATAATAGTGTAGTTCAGCCACGCTTCGGGCTACCGCGGCCCGGGCTGACTCAAGATCTTCTTGCCGCTCCCCGGTTTGGAGTTTATTGAGGTTGACCCTGGCGCCAGCCAAATCTTCCGCTGCAACCTGCATCCGTTCGTCAGCGCGATTCCGAGCCAACAGAGTAACCGCCTGCTTGCGATACAATCGGTCCTGGCGGGAGAATTCGTCCTCAGCCTGACGGCTAACGCTTTCCAGCTGTCTGACGCGGGCTTCGGCAATGGCGACATCTTCTGTTCGATTACCGCTCTCCACACGGTGCAAGCCAGCCTTCGATTCCCTGACCATGGCACGGGCCTGTTCCAGTTGGGCGCGGACCTTGTCATCGTCTAGCTGCAACAGATGCTGTCCCTTTGTAATCTTATCACCTTCATCTACGGCGGCAGATCGGACCACACTAGCTACGCGACTACCAAGTTCAATGTCCTCAAGGCTTTCCACCACTCCTTTAGCGGTAACCTTTGGCTGCAGAGCTTGAGCACTCTCAGAATTGGGAGCAGAAAACTTTTTATCTTGAGAACTCGGCACCAATAGCCAGAGCACAAGAGCCACCACGACCACCCCGGCCAGTATCAAAATAGTGGAACGACTATTTTTCATACAAATCTCCGTTACTCTTTAACAATTTTACCGTCCTCCATGACCAGAATCCGGTCGAAAATCTCCTCGAGTCGGGCGTCGTGGGTCGCGACGATAACACAGCGATTCTGCTCAACGGCCAGCTTCTTTAACAGTTCCATCACCGTGCGACCATTGGCATGGTCGAGATTGCCGGTTGGTTCGTCAGCCAAAATAAGGGGCGAATCGACCGCCAGAGCTCGCGCCACCGCAACCCGCTGTTTCTGGCCACCACTAAGATCACGTGGTAAAAACTGCAAGCGATCGGCCAACCC
>CAZKQY010000148.1:0-2950 GCA_964555005.1 uncultured Syntrophotalea sp.
GGCAGACGGCCAAACCACAAAAGCTCCAGCATGGCGCCAACCTGCAGGCCGATCCTTACTTCTCCCAACAACCAACCGGTCAGAGGGGCGGCGACAATAGGTCGACATACCATGAATTGCCCGGCGGCCGTACGATCAAGCCCGCACAATATGGCCACCGCAACGGTCACCCCCAAAGCGGAAAGAAACATGTCTCACCTATCTTCAAGTCAACTTGCACCACAGTTGTTTCCGATCGGAAGGAACACATTGCAAAACAACTTTCACCCCGGCATCCTCCAGAGCCTGTAACTGCTCGATATCGTCATCATTCAAGGCCACCGTGCAACTCAAACGCTTTTTGTTTTTGCCACCATGCAAGTTGCCAAGATTCAGCTCAACAAAGGGCACCCCCGAATGATGCGCTTGCAAGGCATCCCGTGGATTGGCAAACAGCAACAATACCCGACGATCGACCAATGCTTCTGAACGCAAAACCTGGACCATCTCTTCGATGGTACCGATAGCCACTTTAATTCCTTTAGGCACCGCCGCCGCCATAAGCAGCTTTTGAAAATTAACTTGCGCCAACTGATTATTGGCAACCACAATACAATCCGCACGAAGTGAAGGCACCCAGGCTTCGAGGATCTGACCGTGGATCAGACGATTATCAACCCGTACTAAAACTATCCCCATCTGCACCCCGTTAACGCGACGGTCCCTGTTCTTTCAACAGCTGACTTACCAAAAAAATACTCTGCAAAGCATACTCCTTAACCTCAGCAGCCAAATCGTTGAGGCAAGAGCCACTGCGCGCATTGCAGGCCTTGAGCAACATGGGCAGACTCACCCCGGCCAGTACTTCGACCCGGGCGCTACCCATAAAAGAGCTGCCGACATTGGTGGGCGTACCACCAAACATATCGGTCAAAATCAATACACCCTCCCCATCGAGATCAAGCCTGGCAAGGGCAGTGGAAAAACGTGCGTGAATGTCATCAGGACCGTCTTCCCGCCCAATCGACAAGGCCTCTACCCTCGGCAAAGGGCCTAATATCATCTCAGCGGCATTGACCAGCCCCTGAGCCATGTTGGCATGTGTAGCAACGACAATCCCGATCATTTTATCACTCTTTAGCAATGTCACGATGAAGGACTTGCATGGTCATAAAAGGTGCACTCAGTTCCTGATGGAGTTTCTCCACAAGAGCCACACTCCGATGGTGCCCCCCCGTGCAACCGATAGATATGGTCAAATAACTTTTCCCTTCCTGATGGTAATGAGGAAGCAAAAATTTCAGCAACCCCAAAAAAGAAGAGAGAAATTCCTGAGTCGCGGCCTGAGACATGACATAATCACTGACGGCTGCAGACAAACCGGTCTGGGGCCGCAAACCCGGAACAAAATGAGGATTAGGCAAAAATCGTACGTCCATCACCAAATCAGACCCGGCCGGCAACCCGTGGCGAAAACCGAAGGATTGCAGCAACACCGCCAGGGGATAGTTTTGATCACCGCCGAAGCCAATCTGTAACACCTTGGCGCGCAATTGGTGGGGGGTAAGAAGGGAAGAATCAATGGTGATGGTTGCCCTCCCCATAACCTCGGCCAGCATACGCCGCTCCTGGCGAACACTCTCCAACACGCCCTCTTTCTGCTTCAAGGGATGACGGCGTCGGGTTTCGGAGTATCTACGAACGAGTACATCATCGGCAGCATCAAGAAAAAGGACGTCTACCTGATGCCCTGCGTTCATTATTTGCAGCAATATCTCACGAAAACGGGATAGGTAATCCTGATTACGAATGTCAATAACTACCGCTACCGGTGTAGCGAGCCCTGCCGATTGGTGCGAAAGTTCCATAAAGTCCGGCAGAAGCACCAGCGGCAGATTATCAATGACAAAATAACCCTGGTCTTCCAAAGCCCTGGCTGCAGTACTCTTGCCGGAACCGGACAAACCGGTAACAATAACCAAACGTCCAGAATTATTTCCCTGTGCCCCTGAACATAGACTATCCCGGGCACTCTCCGTTGGTTTAACAGGATCATCCATAGTTTTTGCCATACCCGCTAAAAAGCACACTTTCTAAAAGGCACCCAAAAGACCTACCCTCATTCTAGATGTTTTGCATCCGGAATGTGTTGCCACGACAACCTTAACCACAAGACAAAAAAATGACCGACCCTCAGTGAAGAGGGCGGTCACAGTTAAATTTGATCAGAAAAACCAACGGCTGTATTGGCGAACTGTAGAGCGATAGATTTTTTCAATTCGGAACGCCATGCGCAACAGTCCCCCGCCAGAAAAATAGTTTCAGATCAGAGTTTTTCTTCTTCTTCACCGATAACCCGATAGATCTCCTCGCTGCTCGACGCATCAAGCAAACGACGGCGAACCGCCGAACTTTTAAGCAACTTTGAAATCCTTGCCAGTGTCTTCAGATGAATTCCAACCGATTCCTCCGGGGCCAGCAACAGAAAAAAGAGCCGGGCCGGTTTCCCATCCATTGAATCGAACTCTACCCCCCCTTCACTACGGCCAAAAGAAACCAACAGCTTGTCGATATCCTTCAACTTTCCGTGCGGGATGGCAACGCCTTCACCGATACCGGTGCTGCCCAGACGTTCACGTTCTTGCAGCACGCCGATCACTTCATGCCGGTCCAAATCTTTCTCGACACTAACAATCGCATCAGCCAATTCTTCTAAGGCTGAATTTTTATCTGCAGCCTGCAAGTTTGGCACGATGGCAGCAGGGTTTAGCAAGTCGACTATCTTCATTCCTGGTATTTTATTCCGACACACTACTCTGCAGTCGGAATCCTCCCTCTTATATACTACGAATAGCGAGCTATTGAGCTTCCGGCACGATCAAACCGTAGTTCCCGTCCGATCGCCGGTAAACAACACTTATTTCCTCGGTGGTAGCATCAGTAAAAACAAGAAATTCCTTGTGCAAAAGGT
>CAZKQY010000149.1:0-1989 GCA_964555005.1 uncultured Syntrophotalea sp.
CGTGTATCGCGGCGCGCGGGGCGGCTAGAGCATCTCGTCGGCCCGGCGGCGCTCGGCGGTGGCGGTCCAACAGCCATTGCGACAGGCAATAATATAGCGAGGCGGACAGAAGCGTGAGTCATGGCAGCGCTCTCCGCTGCTGCCAAGCTGTTGAGCCTTGGCCCGCCAGACGGCATCGTGATTGTGCTTTTTACCCACCAGGGCATGTGCAATTTCGTGCAGCAGGGTATCGGTAATCTCGGCTTCGCTGGCCTGACGAGCAAATTGCAGGGCCAAAGAGATACGCTCGTGGCGATAATCGCAACAGCCGGCGCGGCGGGTCGCATGATCAAAATCGAAACACCAGTCCGCCAAACCGTGCTCTGCCAGCAAAGCAACAGCCTGCTGTCGAACCGCCTCGGGACGCCTGCCAAGACTCTGCTCTAGTTCGGTCGACTGCGAAATAATCCGCGGATAGGGAACGGCGTATTCCTCATCATTGTCACACAGCACATGGGCTCTGCGTAAATTGAGCCGTACAATACGGCCTCGCAGCTGCCGGCCTCGGCAGCTAAAAACTATTTCTTCATCGATCTGCAGGTTGGATGCGGACGATATTGGCAAATCTACAGATTCCGATTCCGGTTCCGGGACTAAAGGCTCTTGGCGAAGAGAACGCAATTTTTCAACGGGCAGCCGGTAACTATGCCGGTCGCCGCCGAGAACAAAGGCAGTTTTCCCGGCGATACGGGCAACCACTCCGAAGAGTTCATGCTCCCGATGGTAAAAACCAACCGTCTCGCCGATACTTAAAGAAGACTTTTTATACTTGGACATGGCATCTTTCCCCATGCAATTTCCACTAGTGTGGAAGGTTTTTTGGTTCATCAGACCCTGTCAACCACCCAGTCCCCAGGTAACAGTCTACCGTCAGTCGATTTCCGGTAAGGATAATGCCGGATCAACCCCCTTCGCAGAAACGCGGGGAGATAGACTTTTCATGGTTCTAAAAGAATATCTACCACATTCTGAAAACGGCTGACCAGAGAATAGCTTGTCACCTCGACCTGCAACAGAGCACAGGTCGGCGCCGTGACAAATTCCTTAAGATCGGCATGCCGATCCAGATAACGACGGAGCAGCCCTTGCCCTTCTGAATCGTTGATTTCCTGGGCCCGGCCAAGGGCGGTAACCGCTATCGCTTCGCGAAAATCGTCGCTACGGTTGCTGCGGTTGTCGATGAGCAGGGAAACCCGGGGCTCAGCCAAAAGATTGGCAAATTTACGGGTGGCGCGAGGGGTGGCGAAAAACAGCCGCCGAAGATCTTCACTGAAGGCAAAGGCCACCAACGAAGTATAGGGCTGACCCTGTTGACTGGTAGCTAGCACCGCAAGCCGCTGAGAAACGAACAGTCCGCGAATTTTTTCCATGATATCACGATCCACCAAGGTTCCTCCTGTTTCAATAAATAGTTTGCAACTGGGTTAAAAGGGTTAAAATACGATATCATAAAGAGACCTTAAAGAGAGCCTGAAGCAGCTGGTTCAGCAAGGTTCGCGTACCATAAACGGCATTCGACAAAATCCCATCCTGGGAGCCTGTAAGACCATAGCTGGAATGACACGGAGAATTGACTATGAAAAAATTCCCCTTTCTGACCCCCTTTTGGGCTTTGTGCCTGATTCTGCTTCCAAGTTGTAGCGGTATCCCCAAAGGAATAGAGCCCGTCACGGATTTTGAGCTCAATCGCTACCTGGGCCAGTGGTACGAAATTGCTCGTCTCGACCACTCCTTTGA
This sequence comes from uncultured Syntrophotalea sp., assembly GCA_964555005.1. GTDB lineage: Bacteria > Desulfobacterota > Desulfuromonadia > Desulfuromonadales > Syntrophotaleaceae > Syntrophotalea_A. The sequence goes on from CAZKQY010000149.1 coordinate 1,777, forward strand.
ACGGGGACTGAGCAACGTCACCGCCAGCTACAATCCGCGTCCAGACGGTGGAATCGAGGTCATCAACGGCGGCTATGACATGAAAAAACAGCGCTGGCGTGAGGCCCGGGGTAAAGCATATTTTGTCGGCGAGCCCAGCGTCGGCCAGTTAAAGGTCTCCTTCTTCGGACCCTTTTACGGCGGTTATAATATTATCGCCCTCGACCGGACAGA
>CAZKQY010000150.1:0-4824 GCA_964555005.1 uncultured Syntrophotalea sp.
ACCATTTCGGTACCCTCGCCAAGCTCAACAATACCGGTCACGTCAGTGGTCCGGAAGTAAAACTGAGGACGATAACCGTTGAAGAACGGAGTATGACGGCCGCCTTCTTCCTTGGTCAGAATATAGGCTTCGGCCTTGAACTTGGTGTGCGGAGTGATGCTGCCCGGCTTGGCCAATACCTGACCACGCTCGATGTCTTCGCGCTTGACGCCGCGCAACAGGATGCCGACATTGTCGCCTGCCTGACCCTGATCGAGCAGCTTGCGGAACATCTCAACACCGGTGACAACGGTCTTGACGGTATCTTTCATACCGACGATGGCGATTTCTTCCTGCACCTTGACAATGCCGCGCTCAATACGACCGGTGGCGACAGTACCACGACCGGAGATAGAGAAGACGTCCTCAACGGGCATCAGAAAGGGCAGATCAACGGCCCGAGCCGGTACGGGAATGTAGCTGTCAACGGCGGCCATCAGCTCGAGAATCGGCTTGCAGGCGGCACAATCGGCCTCGCCACAACCACACTCCAGGGCCTTTAATGCGCTACCGGGGATGATTGGAATGTCGTCGCCGGGGAAGTCGTAGGCGGACAGCAGCTCACGAACCTCCAGCTCAACCAGCTCCATCAGCTCTTCGTCGTCAACCATGTCGGCCTTGTTCAGGAACACGACCATGGCGGGAACACCGACCTGACGGGCAAGCAGAATGTGCTCGCGGGTCTGGGGCATGGGACCATCAGCAGCCGACACCACCAGGATGGCGCCGTCCATCTGCGCCGCACCGGTAATCATGTTCTTGACATAGTCGGCATGGCCGGGGCAGTCAACATGGGCATAGTGACGGTTTGCCGTCTCGTACTCGACATGAGCGGTGGCGATAGTAATGCCGCGCTCACGCTCTTCAGGAGCGTTGTCGATCTGGTCGAAAGCCTTGAACACGCCCGTGCCACCAGCGGCCATAACCTTGGTAATCGCCGCAGTCAGCGTGGTCTTGCCATGATCGACGTGACCGATGGTGCCGATATTGACATGGGGCTTTGTTCTTTCATATTTTTCTTTTGACATGATACACCCTCCTGAAAGGCTTTACCCTTGTACCTTAGCAATAATTTCTTCACTGATCGCCTTCGGCACCTGAGCATAATGGTCAAAAACCATGGAGTAGGTAGCACGACCCTGAGTGGCACTGCGCAAGTCCGTAGAGTACCCGAACATACACGACAGAGGCACATCGGCAGTGATGACCTGGGCGCCACCGCGAGCGTCCATACCGGAAACCTTGCCACGGCGGCTGCTAAGATCCCCCATGACATCTCCCATGTAATCTTCGGGCACCACAACCTCAACAGCCATAATCGGCTCGAGCAATACGGGGCCGGCCTTGCGAGCACCTTCTTTAAATCCCATAGAACCAGCTATTTTAAAAGCCATTTCCGAGGAGTCGACATCATGATAGGAACCGTCGTAGCAAGTAACTTTAACATCCTCAATGGCGAATCCAGCCAGCACACCGCCCAAGGAGGCCTCTTTAGCACCCTGACCTACAGCAGGTATATATTCTTTGGGGATAACCCCACCTTTGATTGCATCGACAAATTCAAAGCCGCCACCCGGTTCCTGCGGCTCAATGCGCAACCAGCAATCGCCGTATTGCCCACGGCCACCGGACTGGCGCACGAACTTGCCCTGCACTTCGACGGTTTTGGTAATAGTCTCACGGTAGGCCACCTGCGGCGCACCAATATTAGCCTCAACCTTAAACTCGCGCCTCATGCGGTCGATGATAATCTCAAGATGCAGCTCGCCCATACCGGAAAGGATGGTCTGGCCTGTCTCTTCATCGGTCCGCACCCGCAAGGTTGGATCTTCCTGAACCAGCTTGGCGATGGCAGTTCCCATCTTGTCCTGGTCACTCTTGGTTTTAGGCTCAACCGCTATATGAATAACTGGCTCGGGAAAATCCATCGATTCCAGCAAACACAATCTTTTAGGATCACAAAGAGTATCACCGGTAGTCGCATATTTAAGACCAACCGCAGCAGCGATGTCCCCTGCTACCACCTCTTTGATCTCTTCCCGCTTATTTGAATGCATCTGTAAAATGCGACCGAAGCGCTCTTTTTTGCTCTTACCGACATTAAAAACATGCGAGCCTGACTCTGCTATTCCGGAATAAACCCGAAAAAAGGTCAACTGACCGACAAAAGGATCAGTCATGACTTTAAAAGCTAAAGCAGCAAAAGGGCTCTCGTCGGACGCCGGGCAAGCTACCTCTTCCTGAGTCTCGGGATCTATGCCGTGAATAGGCGGCACATCAATCGGCGACGGCATATAGTCAACTACCGCATCAAGAAGATTCTGCACGCCTTTATTCTTGAAGGCCGAGCCACACAACACCGGGTTAATCTTGATACCGATGGTCGCCGAACGGATACCCTGCTTGAGTTCCTTCATCGACAACTCTTCACCGGCGATATATTTTTCCATCAAGGCTTCGTCGTGAGAACAGACTTCTTCGATCAAGGCCTCGCGAGCCGCCTCGGCCTCTTCGACCATATCGGCAGGGATGTCGATCACCTCATAAGCCGCACCCAGGGATTCATCATCCCAGACGATCCCCTTCATCGTAACCAAGTCGACAACTCCGACAAAATCCTCTTCAGCACCGATGGGCAACTGCAGCGGCACCGGATTGGCACCAAGACGATCACGCATCATATTGACGCCGCGAGAAAAATCGGCACCGAGACGATCCATCTTATTCACAAAGGCAATACGCGGCACGTGATACTTGTCAGCCTGACGCCATACGGTTTCAGACTGCGGCTCAACACCACCGACGGAACAAAAAACCGCCACGGCGCCGTCCAGCACCCGCAAAGACCGTTCGACCTCGACCGTAAAGTCAACATGACCCGGCGTATCGATAATATTGATCCGATGCTCTTTCCAGAAACAAGTGGTAGCAGCGGAAGTAATAGTAATACCACGCTCCTGCTCCTGCTCCATCCAGTCCATCGTGGCGGCACCATCGTGCACCTCACCAATCTTGTGAGAAACACCCGTATAGTAAAGAATCCGCTCGGTGGTGGTGGTCTTACCGGCATCGATATGAGCCATAATGCCGATATTTCGATATTTATTTAGAGCAACTTGGCGTGCCACAGTATTATATCCTTAACAACCCTAGACAAAAATTAAAGCTACTACCAACGATAATGAGCAAAAGCCTTGTTCGCGTCAGCCATACGATGAACATCTTCCTTCTTTTTCACCGAAGTGCCGCGATTGCCAGCAGCATCAAGCAACTCCCCGGCAAGACGCTCACCCATTGTCTTCTCACCGCGCTTACGGGCATAGCTGATAATCCAGCGAATTGCCAATGCGGTACGTCGCTCGCTACGAACCTCAACAGGAACCTGATAAGTGGATCCGCCGACGCGCCGGGATTTAACCTCGAGCATAGGGCGGACATTCTCCATAGCCTTCTTGAAGATCTCGAGCGGGTCCTCGCTGGAACGCTCGGTGACCAAATCAAAGGCACCATAAACAATTGCTTCGGCCGTGCTCTTCTTGCCGTCAAGCATGATAGCATTGACAAACTTGGCGAGCATCCGATCCCCAAATTTAGGATCAGGCAGGATAACGCGCTTTGCGACTTCTCTTCTTCTCGGCATAACTTCCCCTCAGCCTTCTAATTATTTAGGCCGCTTGGCCCCATACTTGGAACGACCTTGTTTGCGGTCTTTGACCCCGGCCAAATCGAGCGTACCACGCACAATGTGATAACGCACACCCGGAAGGTCTTTTACACGCCCACCGCGAATCAAAACCACAGAGTGCTCCTGAAGGTTGTGACCCACACCGGGAATATACGAGGTAACAACAAACCCGTTGGTCAGGCGCACACGAGCGACCTTGCGCAAAGCCGAGTTCGGCTTTTTCGGGGTCGTAGTATATACACGGGTACATACTCCGCGCTTTTGAGGACTACATTTAAGCGCCGGCGCAGTCGATTTACGCTCTTTTTTCTCGCGGCCTTTGCGAATCAATTGATTAATAGTCGGCATTAAACTAGCTCCCGTATATGCTCATACTTAACGTTAATTGTTTCCCGCCTTTCAGCAGGGGAAAACCCGCTCACATTATCAATCTGGTCCCACCTTGTCAAGCGATTTTTAAGAACGGAGGGCCTTTTTTTATTTACCTTCAGCAGTCGGGTCATTCCGCCTTTTCAGCGCTATCACTGACATCCTCAGCCAGACCCTCGTGTTCGTCGATTTCCTCTATCATTGGCGGTTCAAGAATCTCTTCCGGTTCCTCAATGGCGAGCTTGGCGCTGCGATACTTAGAGATACCGGTACCGGCTGGAATCAACCGGCCCATGACAACATTCTCTTTGAGGCCACGCAGGTAATCGACCTTTCCTTCAATGGACGCCTGGGTCAAAACTTTGGTGGTCTCCTGGAAGGAGGCCGCGGAGATGAAAGACTCCGTAGACAGAGATGCCTTGGTGATGCCCAACATAAGTGGCTCTCCAACAGCCGGCACGCCACCCTCTGCCATCACCCGCTGATTCTCCTGTTCAAAGGCAAAACGCTCCACCGAATCGTCGAGCAGGAAGTGTGTATCACCTAGCTCTTTGATGCGCACACGGCGCAACATTTGCCGAACAATGACTTCAATGTGCTTGTCATTGATCTTAACCCCCTGCAGACGGTAGACCTCCTGGACCTCGTCCACCAGGTATTTAGCCAACTGTTTTTCACCAAGAACTCGCAAAATATCGTGGGGATTGCTCGAACCATCCATGAGGGCTTCG